>JASMFX010000024.1 GCA_030751555.1 Candidatus Woesearchaeota archaeon
TATAATCTTCCCACAAAAAAGATTTTCATGTATTACACCTCTCAACTACGTGCCCGACATGCAAAATGGTTCATCGACGAACTCATTATACAACACCTCAAGGACCAAAAAAACCTTCTCATCGGTTTGGGTTGCATAGCCACAGGTATTTTAGGAACTGAAAAGATTCTCTCACCCCAAAACCTTGAAAAAGACTTAGAAGAGATGAAAAAACTGGGCATTGGAGAGGTAGTAATCTTTAGATTAGCAGGGTTAAACACAAACTATCTGAGAGTTCTCAAAAAATACATGTCTAGTGGGTAAAACCACTATAACCCATGAATACTCCACAGAGAAGCTCTATCCATCACCCACAACCACTGGACATCCACTCCCCTAGAGTATTTAAACCATCCTTATCATCTTATTCTTAACAAAAACGTGAAGCTCGGAACCTCGGTTCCGACTTCCACATTTTGTGGTGATATCAATGAACAACACAACCCCTTCCCAAATCGAATCATTGTTTTTCAATCAGATTAGAAATCTAACACTAAGACAAAATAACACAACAAAATTACGAATAATCATAGGAGGTTAAAAATGAAATCAATCTTAAATCTATTCAAAAAGCCCAATTACATGGAGTGGAACGAATACTCAGCCCATATCAAGTTTATTAGCGACTATTTCTTCCAACAATCGGTTAGGCATGAAAATATTAGGCACCTCGACTAACACCCCCACCTCCCTGCTGTCCTCTTCGAATACAGCAGGGGAGGGCTATTTCTCCCTAAAAAATAGATACAGTTGTCTATAAAAATTATATAAACATTGAACATAAGATATATAAACATTGTCCAACTCCATCCAATCATGCAGACCATCTCCAAAGAAGAACTAATAGATAGAAAGCACGAATTTCTTGATCAAATCCATAAAGGGCATTTATTTATTTATCCAACAGATACTATCTATGGAATCGGTTGCGATGCCTCTTCAGACATTGCTGTCTCCAAAATAAGGCAAGTAAAATCAAGGTCTCAGGTTCCTTTTTCTGTGATTGCACCTTCAATAGGGTGGATCCATGATAATTGCGAAGTCCCAAAACAAGCTGAAAAATGGATAAATCAGTTGCCAGGACCCTATACCATAGTTTTGCGCTTAAAAAAGAACCATTCCATCTCCAAAGAGGTGAATCCTGATATTGACACTATTGGCGTTAGACTTCCCAATCATTGGATTTCTGGATTAGTAAGAGAATTAAACAAGCCTATAATAACAACCTCTGTAAATAAATCAGGAGATCCCTACATGACCTCTATCGATAATCTTGACCCTGAATTTCATTCTAAAGTAGGTTTTATTATTTATGAAGGAGAAAAGCCAGGAGCTCCATCCCAACTTGTTGATATTGCAAATGAGCAAATGGTTGCAGTTCAACGATAAGGTTTTTAAACTATTCTCTATTTTCTATAACAATGCCTAAAACAAAGCCAAATAAAAGCAAATCTCCTAGACCAAGAGAAAAACTCAAGATTCTTGCAGCAGGAGATATTCATGGAGACATGACCCAGGCAGAACGCTTGGCTGAAAGGGCTAAGAAAGAAAATGTAGATTTAGTCATACTCTGTGGTGATCTTACCATGTTTGAAGAGTCGACAAAAAACATTATCGGACCCTTCAAAAAAAGAAACGAAAAAGTCCTCCTTATCCCTGGAAATCATGAAACAGTTGCAACAGCAGATTTCCTAGCAGAGCTCTACGCTGTTAAAAATATCCATGGCTATTCTGTTAAATACAAGGACGTTGGCATTTTTGGAGCAGGCGGAGCAAACATTGGATTATTCCAAATGGATGAGAAAGAAATCTATGACCTCCTCAAAAAAGGAAATGATAAAATAGAATATCTAAAAAAGAAAATCATGGTTACCCATGTCCATCCCTCTGAAACCAAGATGGAGAAATTTACTCAAATCCTCCCAGGCTCCCCTGGCGTAAGAAAAGCAGTGAAAAAGTTCTCCCCAGATATTCTACTCTGTTCCCATGTCCACGAAGCCGAAGGCATCGAGGAAAAAATAGGAAAAACAAGAGTTATTAATGTTGGGAAGAAGGGCAAGATCTTTGAGATCTAAAACTTAACCCTTAATAACACCCAAAGGCTTCACTCTAACAACCAAGTTACCAATCCCTACTTCATGGCTTACTTTAACAACTTCATCAACATCCTTATACACGCCAGGTCCTTCCTCAACAATACCTCTTTTAGAAGCCCCTCGTAAATAAACATTTTTCTCACGCAGATCATGCATAACCTTTTCCTTAGAAAAATCCCTCATTGCCTGGTTCCTACTCATAACCCTTCCAGCACCATGAGCAGTAGAGGCAAAACTAACTTCTTCAGCCTTCTCAGTACAACATAAAAGATAGCTAGAAGTTCCCATACTCCCAGGAATCAAGACTGGCTGCCCAACATCTCGATACTTTTCAGGTAACTCCTGACGACCAGGACCAAACGAACGTGTAGCGCCCTTCCGATGTACACATACCTCTTTCACAGAACCATCAATCTTATGCTTCTCAAACTTCGCAATATTATGGCAGATATCATAAAGTACATTAATATCATGATCTCCGAAGATTTTATTAAATTCTTCCCGGATATTATGCGTTATCAACTGCTTATTAGCAAAAGCAAAATTAGCAGCCGCATTCATAGCTTTCACATATTTTTGACCCATCGGTGATTGGATAGGCGCATTAATCAACTGTCTATCAGGTAGATTAGCAAAACCAAACTTCTGCTCCATTTTTCTAATAAAATCAGACGCTACTTGATGTCCCAACCCCCTGGATCCACAATGAATCATTAACGTAATATTTTTATCATCGCTAATCCCAAAAGTCTTAGCAACATCTGAATCAAAAATCTTATCAACTGCTTGTACCTCAACAAAATGGTTTCCAGAACCTAAACTTCCAAGCTGGGTACGCCCCCTCCTAATGGCCAAATCCGAAATCTCAGACGGATCTCCCTCTAATTTTCCTTCAGATTCAGTAAAAACATAATCTTCTTTCTTGCCAAAGCCATTATCAACCATCCATCTTGCACCCTTTCCCATTAAATCTAATAGTTGATCATTCTCCACAGTCATAGCTCCCTTCTTGCCAGCACCAGTAGGAACAATCCTAAAAAGTGCATCCACTGCCTCTTTCTGTTTTTTCATAAAAACATCTACAGGAATATTAGTCTTTAACATCCTCACCGAGCAATTAATATCAAATCCAACCCCTCCGGGTGAAATAATCCCTTCATTAACATCAAAAGCTGCTACTCCTCCTATTGCAAAACCATATCCGAAGTGACAATCCGGGCATGCAATGGAGTACCCTTGAATCCCCTTTAAGCATGCAACATTCTTGACCTGCTCTAAAGTGCCATCCTTTATGATCTTATCCATCAAAACTTTAGAAGCAAATACTTTTCCAGGAACTAACATCTTTTCATGTTTGGGAATCTCCCAAATATTTTCATCAACCTTTTTTATTGGAATTTCCATGATTATAAGAAGGTAGTAGATCCTTTAAATAACTTTCTTATTGATCACTAAAATCATCAGAACCACAGGACAACCACTATCTAACAATCCTTAGATCCACCAATGCTATTAATGAGTGACCTCTATGATAACATCACTGATGTTAACCAGCTGAGTTCTCACACCTTTTTTTTGCACAAAGTCAATAGTAGGATTGACTGAGTAATTGTCATTCATTACTGTGGGCCAATGTAAAACTTTAGAATAGCACTGTTCATTATCAGTCTCCTCATATTCCCAAAACAAGACTTTAACCTCATAGTTTCCAATCGGAAAATCATGTGCTAATAAGTATGCATTCGTAATTACAGAATCCTGCGGCTGGATATGGTAACCTTGCCTCGTTGTAAACCAATTCCATCCTGCATAATATTTATTTTTTTTAGATGGATTCAAATCCACATCACTGAAGGAACCATACTTAGGACATTCATTTATATTTGAAGAAGCACAAACAAATTCTACTGCCATGCATACATTCCTATCAGAATTATTATTTTTTATTCCGTAGAAAAATAGGTGTTCAGTGCCTCTTGCTACATCTTTAAATACCATTCTCGAAAAAGTCACTAATCTGTTATCCTCAAAATCTTTCTGCAACTGTTGAATCATTTCCTCAGAATCTATCTCATACTTATTTACAATCTTCATAGGAGGATTATGTACACCAACCCAATATCCATATGAGACAATTAACAAAGCTATTCCCAGCCCTATAACAAAGTTACGTAATCTCATCATCCAATCCAATCACAACATATATTTAAGACTAATGATAGATAACATCTACCTGCAAAAATATTTAAGAATTCCTTATATATCCACAATAACCTGCACCATGACCTTTCCTTTTACTTTCTTAATCTCCATCTCATGGTAGGTTATTGCCTTAACCTCGCTATGCACATCATACTTCTCCTTTATATTATCGCCAACCACTGTAGCTTTTAAAGCTTTGTTATTATCAATCGAAATCTTCTCAACAGAATTCAATAAAAACCCCTCATTCAACAACACCAAAAGCTGCTCTAAAAAATCATACAATAAACTTTTCGAATCCTCTCCTTTCGCTTCTACCTTTTTCCGAACATTCTTCTCTATACTATCTGGTTTTAGCATAACAGCATACATCGCTTCAGCCGCATGGCTAAATGCTTCTTCCAAATCCTTTCCATACGCCCTAAACTGCGCATCAGCTGTATGGTCTAAAAATTCGTATTTCATAGCTTTGAAAGGTAAGCCCTAATTTAAAAACTTATCTACAAAAGAAATTAATCATAAGGAACTATCTCAGCATCACTATCCTCTTCCTTAGCTTCGACAACTTCACTAGTTCCTTCATCAGAAGCCTCTTGCTTAGCTCCAGAATCATTATCACCAAACATAGAAAACAAGCCAGCAGCTGCCTCTCCGTCCGATGTCTCAGATTTCGTCTCTACCTTCTCTTCTTGAGCTGGAGCATCATCTGCGAACATATCAGGTTGATTCAAAGGCTTATTAGAATAAAAATTTCCATCCTCTCCAACCATATGTTTGAGAAGCATAATAACTCTTTTAATTTCCTGATGAGAATCCTCTTTTGTGTCAATAGTGATCTTCATACTCTCTCCTTAGCAGAACTAGTATAAAAAACTTCTCAAAATATCTGTTGATAATTCATGTATATATTCTTCTCAACTTCCTCAAGAGTCATTCCTTTAATCTTTGCAATCTTCTTATAAGCCTCAACCACAAAACTCGGCTCATTCTGCTTATCCTTAAAAGGGCTTAAAAAAGGAGCATCTGTCTCGCAAAGCATATGATTAATATCAATAGTCCGAGCCAAACTTTGATATTGTTCACCTCGAACAACGCAAGTAGGTATAGTAACAAACCAATTATTGTTTTTAATCCTCTCCACTAACTTTTTCTTCCCAGAAAAGCAGTGCATAATCACCTTACTGATCTTTTCATCCTCAATCACATCAATAACCTCTCTTTCTGCTTTCCTAGAATGCACAATAATATATTTTCCCAACTCTTTGGCAAGATTAATCATCTTGCGAAAAATTACTTCTTGCCCTTCTTTATCAACATCCCCCACAAAATCCATCCCAATCTCTCCAATCGCAATAGGGTTCTGTTTTTTTATCCAAGCAATCTCCTCATCTACATCAAAATCCTTCCACTTCACCCCTAACTCTTTACATTCCTGTTTCAATTGCTTTGGCGGATAAATTCCTAATGCAGCCTCAACAATATCATATTTTTTAGCATACTCCAAAGATAATCGATTACTTTTGAAATCTATCCCATTAGTTATGATCTTAACAACCCCAGCTTCTTTAGCCCGAGAAATCACTCTATCCAAATCCTTAGCCAAGATAGGATAATCTAAGTGGCAGTGTGCGTCTACAAATAATTTTTCAGTCATAAAGAAATGAATGAGCTTCGTATATAAAAACCTTACTCCAACTCATAATAAATCCTTCTACGTGAAGCACCCTTATTATCACACTTCAAAAGAGAAATCTTCCCAACCTCTTTTGTAGATTTAACATGAGTCCCACCATCTGCCTGGATGTCAAAATCACCAACAGAAAGTATTCGAACTTCTTTAATCTCAGCAGGCAAACCTTTAGCTAATTTAGAAAGCTGAGGCATCTTATCTGCCTCCTCACGTGATTTAAACTCTGCCGAAACCACCAAATCCTTCTCAACAATCTCATTAGCAATAACAATGCACTCATCAATAAGCGATCGATCAAAATTCTCAAGAGAAAAATCCATTTTACTCTTTTCCAAATCTAGCTGCCCTCCAGTAATCAAAGCTCCTGTTTTTCTATGAACAGCACCAGCAACAATGTGCGCAGCAGTATGCATCCTCATTAACTTATAACGTCTTGACCAATCAACAACACAACTTACTGAATCACCCTCTTTCAAGCTTTCTTTATCCATTTCATAGCTGATCTCTCCATCAAACTTTCCCCCAAAAACAACCTTATACTCTGAGTCGCCTTTCTTAATAACTCCAGTATCATGAGGCTGTCCCCCAGAAGTATAGTAAAAAGCAGATTTATCCAAAACAATAAACTTACCGTTAGCACTAACAACCTTTGCATCCCACTCTTTGAGATAAGAATCTTCTAAATAAAGCAATTCTGTTTTCATGACTTGAGGAAACTCCCCCTCATATTTATAGTTTATGCATATCTAAATGCAAGTAATACTATCAATAACTTTATATACTATCAGAAATACCCAGAATATAGGTGATCATATGACAATTGTAGGATTCAGCTTTACCAAGATGATTGTTGAACGTAAAGCATCTGTAAAAGGAAAAATAAACATAGCAAATAATATCTCAATTAAGGAAGTTAAGGAGTCTCAAATAGCTCTAGGTAAGGGCAAAGAAACAGCAATAAAGCTTACTTTTGACTTTTCCTCAAAATACAATCCTAATGTAGGCATAATTAACCTCATCGGAGAGGTTCTCAATATAGAGGATGAAAAGAAAACAAAAGATATTCTTAAGGAATGGAAAAAATCTAAAAAATTGCCTCAAGAAATCATGACACCAATTCTTAACCATATCCTTAATAAATGCAATATTCAATCATTAATCTTATCTAAAGATTTGAATCTTCCACCACCAATCCCTATGCCAAGGATTAATCCTACTGAAGGAAAGGAAAAGCAATATATTGGATAGGTAACCATAATAACTCTTCTGCACCACAAAATTTATAAAATACCTTCAGTTCCCTCAATAACAATGGCCGATAAAAATCCTAAAGAAATCAAACTAAAGGTAGCTGAGGCTATCCAGGATGATGTAAACAAAGGCATCGTAAGAATAGATTCTACTTTTATGAAAAATATCGGCATTAAACCAGGCGATATTGTAGAGATCCAAGGAGAATCCAAAACAGTCGCAATCGTTGACAGAGCCTATCCAGGCGACATTGGTCTTAACATCATAAGAATGGATGGTGTCCAAAGGCGAAACTCAAAAACAGGAATTGGTGAGTTAGTCATTATACGCCTTGCAGATGCAAAAGAAGCAAAAAAAGTTACCATTGCACCAGCAAGAAAAGGTGTTTTCATAAAAGCCTCATCCAGCATATTCAAGCAAGGACTCTTAGGTAGAGCCTTGGTTAAAGGAGACATCATCTCACTAGGAGGAGCATCTCAAAGACGTTCATCATTATCACATTCTCCATTTTTTGATGATATTTTTGATGTATTGGATGAAAACATCATGGGCTTTGGATTCTCAGGTCTAAAATTTATCGTTGTAGACACACAACCAAAGCAAGCTGTTATCGTTACAGAATCCACAGAGATTATTTTCAATCCTGAGGCTGTTGAATTAGTAGAAGAGGAACAAGTCCCTGAAGTTTCCTATGAAGACGTGGGAGGCTTAAATGAGGAAATCACTAAGATAAGAGAAATGGTTGAACTGCCATTAAAGCATCCTGAAATATTTGAGAGATTAGGAATTGAGCCTCCAAAAGGCGTCCTCCTCCATGGCCCTCCAGGCACAGGTAAAACCTTATTAGCAAAAGCAGTTGCAAATGAAACAAACTCTCATTTCATTTTGATCAATGGCCCAGAAATCATGTCCAAATTTTATGGCCAGTCGGAAGAAAACTTAAGGAAAAAATTCGAAGAAGCTGAAAAAAACGCTCCCTCAATCATTTTTATTGATGAAATCGATGCTATCGCATCTAAAAGAGAAGAATCTCATGGCGAAGTAGAGAGAAGAGTAGTTGCACAAATGCTTGCCCTTATGGACGGCCTAAACGCCAGGGGCAAAGTTGTTGTCATAGCAGCTACTAACATCCCTAATCAATTGGATCCTGCTCTTAGAAGACCCGGAAGATTTGACAGGGAGATAGAGATTGGTGTGCCCTCCAAAACAGGAAGACTAAACATCCTAAAAATTCACACCAGAAACATGCCACTCGTAACAAAAGAAAATCTAAAAGATAAGGATAAAAAAGAAAAAAGTGTAAAACTTAATGAACTAGCAACTATTACACATGGATTTGTAGGTGCTGATCTTTCTGCATTGGCAAAAGAAGCAGCTATGATTGTTTTAAGAAGACTCTTACCAAAATTAAAATTAAAAGAAGAAGAACCTATTCCTAAAGATTTATTAGAAGAATTATTTATTACACACCAAGATCTGAAAGATGCATTAAAAGTAGTAAGGCCATCTGCTTTGCGAGAAGTTTTAGTTGAGGTACCTAACGTCAGCTGGGAGCGCATAGGTGGATTAGAAGAGGTCAAACAAGAATTAAAAGAAGCCGTTGAATGGCCTCTAAAAAACCCGCAATACTTTACCCGCCTTGGAATAAGACCTCCAAGAGGTATTCTCATGTATGGAGCTCCTGGCACAGGTAAAACATTATTAGCTAAAGCTATTGCCACAGAAGCAGAATCCAACTTTATCTCAGTAAAAGGCCCAGAGTTAATGTCAAAATGGGTTGGAGAGTCAGAAAAGGCAGTACGAAAAATATTCCAAAAAGCACGACAGACCGCTCCCACCATCATATTTTTCGACGAGATCGATTCCATAGCTCCGAAGCGCTCAGTCTCATCAGATAATAACGTAACCGAACGTATTGTAAATCAACTCTTAACTGAAATGGATGGTTTGCAGGAGTTGGGAGAGGTCGTCTTTATAGGTGCAACAAATAGGCCGGATATCATGGATGCTGCCCTCTTAAGACCTGGAAGATTTGATCGAATCATTCTCTGTCCAGCTCCAGATGAGTCTGGTAGAGAAGAGATTTTCAAAATCCATACTGCCAAAATGCCTCTCGCTAAAGACATAAACGTGAAAACCCTTGCCAAGGATACTGAGGGTTACGTAGGTGCAGACATTGAATCAGTCTGTAGAGAATCTGCTATGATCATGCTAAGAAAAGATCAAGAGGCCAAAGATGTAAACTCAGCTGCCTTTAAAGAAGCACTTAACAAGGTAAGACCTTCTATCTCAAAGGAGATTGTGGAAAATTATGAACACCTAAAAGAAGCCTTCAGCTCAGCCAGAGCGAAGAACATGAAAAAAGAGTCTCCTGATTATTTTGGTTAGAATTCTATTTTATTTTATTACAAAAGAACAATATTTAAATATCATCCCTATCTCTATATCCCTATGGCATCTGCAGGTGATAAAGTAAAAGTCACAACAAAGGACAAAGTCTATGAAGGCATTTTCCTCCCTCATGAACAATCTGATAATATTCTTATTAAATTAGAAAACGGCTACAACATCGGAATAGAAAAAAGCAAGGTGAAATCAATAAAAGTTCTAGAAAAAAACAAATCTCCTAAATCACCAAAACCTGAAAAGCAAAAAACCGACAAGAAAAAGCCCACCATAACTATCCTCCATACAGGGGGAACCATTGCTTCTAAAGTTGACTATGAAACAGGAGGGGTTGAAACAAGATATGAGCCCGAAGAAATAGTCCAAATGTTTCCAGAACTCAAAAAAGTCGCTAATATTAAGTCCAGCTTAATCTCTAATATGTTTTCAGAGAACATGCGCTTTCATCATTATGGACTCATGGCAAAGGCAATTGAAAAGGAGATAAAAGCAGGTGCAGACGGAATTATCCTGACGCATGGAACAGATACAATGCACTACACTTCTTCAGCTCTAGCATTTATGTTGGAAAATCTACCGATCCCTGTTCTCATAGTAGGATCACAAAGATCCTCTGATAGAGGTTCAAGTGACGCTCCTTTTAACCTTCTTGCTGCATCAAGATTCATTGCAACTACTAATTTTAAAGGAGTTGCCATCTGCATGCATAAATCCTCAAATGATGATATGTGCACAATCCTCCCTCCATGTAAGTCAAGAAAGATGCATTCTTCAAGAAGAGACGCCTTTAAGCCCATCAATGCGGATCCAATCGCTGATATTGATGCCTCAGGAAAAATTACCTGGATAAAAAAACCTTCAAATCCAAAGGGAAAATTAGTTGTAAAAACAAAAATGGAAGAAAAAGTGGCATTAGTAAAGGCCCATCCTAACTTCTCTTCAGAGCAACTTGAATTGTATAAAAAATACAAAGGATTGGTTATTGAAGGCACAGGTCTTGGACATATTCCAGCTACAGCAACCAATGCTAAAGAGCATCCTAATCTCAAGAATCTAGAAGCAGTAAGAAAACTAGTCGCAGGAGGATGCATAGTAGTGATGACATTGCAAACCCTCTTTGGCAGAGTGCAAATGAATGTCTATGCTCCTGGCAGAGAGCTCCTTAAAGCAGGAATAATCTCCGGAGAGGACATGCTTCCTGAAACAGCATTCATCAAACTCGCCTGGCTTCTAGGTAACCATAAAAAAGACGAAGCAGCTAAGCTTATCAATCAAAACCTCAGAGGAGAAATAGCTGATAGAACATTGTATAAAGAAGAATTTCTCGATTAACTATCTAGTTTTAGCAAAAAGAAAACCATTCCCAATTTTCCCATCTTTTAGATAGTATTTTTTCATCATACCTTCTTTCTTAAAGCCTGCTTTAAGCAATACTTTCTGTGATTGCTTATTAGGCATCATAGTAGAAGCATAAATTCTTGATAAACCTATCTTGGAAAAGCCATAATCAACCACGAGTGTAACTGCTTGAGGAACTATCCCTTGCCCCCAATATTTTTCTCCTAACCAATACCCTAATTCAGCCTTATGGGGTCTGATATCAAACAATCCAACCCCTCCAATAACCTTCCCTTCCTGATCTATGACAAAATTAATTTTTTCCTTTTTACGCTTTTTATTATTGACAACATTGTCTTTTACCCATTGTTTAGCAGTCTTAAAAGTATAAGGATGGGGTATTTCGCAGGTATAACGATAAATTTTCTTATTATTGATATTCTTTTGCAAACTAGTCTCATCTCCCTTTCTATAATATCGCAATACAAACCCCTTTCCTTTGAGTGTTACCATGCAATGGATGGATGTCATTTAATTTATAAGATTTACGAAAACATCCGGCCAACATGCCTGGTTATCAAGCCAATCCCTCCACGGGTGGGCGGGTGGGGGTAGATCAAGCTCCCTTTCTAGAAGGCTGGTCGGGCTGTTTCCTCATCTCATTATTTTATTCTTTTTTACACTTTTTTCAACAAAATCTTATTCAAATCATAAACTATTTATACTCCCACACATCCCATCATCTTATGAACTACAAACAGTTAGGATTTAAGTGCGGTTTGGAGATCCACCAACAGCTATCTGGAAAAAAGCTTTTCTGTAGCTGCCCATCTATCAACACAGACACTTCTCCAGATATCCATGTAGAGAGAAAACTAAGAGCAGCTGCAGGTGAAA
>JASMFX010000025.1 GCA_030751555.1 Candidatus Woesearchaeota archaeon
ACAGAAGAAGAATTAACCTACAATTATGGTTATGATCTAGAAGAATTTAAGGATCATCCTTGTAAATGCGGTTCTGAGAGATGCGTTGGCTTTATTGTTGATGAGAAGTTGTGGTATGAGTTGGGGAAATTAAAGACCAAACACAATCTTTATTAACCTCCCCCTCTAAGAATTTATAATGCTAGACAAAGTCCACAAGGAGATTATCAAATATCCTCAAGCAATTAGCAAAATAGTTGAACTTCTTGAAAAATTAGATCAGAATAAAAGATATTGTGCTAAGAGCTCTGATGATGAACGGCTAAAAGCGTTATGGTGGTATCGAAATGATAGAAGGAAGAGAATCTGGCTTTGTAATCTATCCAACCTTGTGGAAAAACTGAAGAAATTTGAAGAAAGAATTCATATCTTACCCCCATGAACGAGAAGAGTTTATGGATGATGTCTCTGTTGCATTACATATTCTGATTACGTCGCAGACCAAGGAAGATCTAGATACTTTTGAAAAATTACAAAAGAAATTCAGAATTCCTTCAACAGGTGAAGATAATGAACCTCAGTTAGAGGATTATATTAATATGATCGTTAAAATCATGAATCAGGCATTAACTCATTTTCAGGTAAGGGTAGGAAATAAGAATCCTTATCAAACGATAAAAACGAGGGCTGAAATGCTAAAAGACCAAAGTGATGAATCTAAAAAGAAAGCTAAAATAATAAAAGAAAATTTGAAATTGCCTCTAAAACGAGTTATGAAGATAGGCAGTGACTGTACCACAGATATAAGGGTGTGCGATGCCATCGAAATCGTAAATGTATATATAGAGCCCTTTTGGATTGGTGAATGGCGGTATGAGCTCTTAAGCAAGATTAGTGATAAACCAGTAGTGTTCAAACCAGATCTTACTCAAAAACTTAAAAAAGGAGATGTGAGAGAGATTACTTACTGGTTTGAAGGAAGAAAAAGAAAACTGATTACTGTGGCTGATGATGTAGTAGTATGCCTTGATAAGTATATGCCATATCAAGTCTATATCCAAGTAGGTGCTAAGTCTACAGTGCCTAGTTACAAGGTTGGAGTAGAACTCAATGATCCATTTACAGATGAGTTTAATTTGAAAGTTTTTGAAGGGCTTGAGGTTGGTGGATTAGTATTTAGAGAACCATCCTGCGGCACTCATTTTGATGGATTCGAAGATTTGAGCTTGTACAGTTTTTGGGATGGACATTCAAATGTTGATGGAAAACCCATCTACACAGAGATTTCAATCTTCAAGAAAATGGGCCCCATTACCTTAAGGACAACACCTAAAAAACCAAGAATCGTTATCAGATCTGAATAAAACTTATTTCCCTTTCTCAACATCAACAATCTTAACAGTAAAACTAAGTGTTTTCCCAGCAAGTGGATGATTAAGATCTAATTCAACCTCTTTATCTGTTACGCTTTGGATTTTAACAGGAAATTGGCCGCCTTGTGGTGTTCCTAGAACTAAGACCATGCCTTCTTTAGGCTCATGCTCTTTAGGAAACTGGTCTCTTGGCATCTTCTTTAGCATCTCAGGATTATGTTCTCCATAAGCATCTTCTGGCTTTAAAGTAATCTTTTTCTCATCACCTTTTTTCATTCCAACAACAGCCTCATCAAAGCCTTTTATCATCTGGCCAGCACCTACTTCAAACTCTAGAGGCTTACCATGCTTTGCAGAACTATCAAAAACCTTGCCATCATCTAATTTGCCTTCATACTCAACCTTTATCTTGCAACCTTTCTCGACTTTCATAAATATACCACCTAAACGCTTAGAATATAAGTGAGGTATTTAAAGTTTTTTGTTTTAAGTTGCTCTTAATCCATCTTCCGAAAACTACGAAAAATAAGGAGTTTTTTCCTGAAAAGACTTATTAACAAGTTATCTTACTAACATTAATGGAAAAAATGAAGAGAAATTGCTGGGAAAAATTTGAATCCATGTGGAAGAACTTCAGAATCTTTGCCTACAGAAACAGATCTGCTTTTGAATTGATATTTATTCTGATCTATACAATAGAGCAGGTATGCTTAGTTTTGCTAACTTATTACTTTCCCCAGTTTCTCTTCCTCGTTATCTCAAACTACTCAATTTTACTCTTGTCAACCTTTGCAATTCACAAGATAGTAATGGAATCAAGGATCAATATTCTCGAAAGAAATCTAAATCATATTGAAAATAAATTTCAAAATTTAATATCCTGGTTGAAAATAGTAGCTCAGGCCAAAACAAATATTCCAATTTCGAAAATTTTAAATACGATGAAAGGTTCATAAAGGTGATATGATGACCAAAAAAGAATTAATCGGAAGACTTACGGCGTACGAAGAAATTTCAAGAACAGTGAAGAAAAACATTAACATAGAATTAAAAGAGATTCAAAGATTAATAGATGAGATGAAGATTGGTTTAAGGTGAAAAAATCCTCTAGAATTACATAATTTCTTTTGACTACATAATACTTTCCAGAAGCTTTATAAAATCCTACCCAATCATTCGATAAATGGAAAACAAAGACGCTCCAACATTAAATGATTGGAAAACAGCAGGAAAAATAGCAGCTGAAGCTCTGCAATACGGAAAATCTTTAATAAAAAAAGGAGCAAAGATACTTGAAGTCTCAGACAAGATTGAAGAGTTTATAAAATCCAAAGATGCGGTCCCTGCATTTCCATCACAAATAAGCTGCAATGAAATAGCTGCGCATTACTGCGCCCATCCTAATGATGAGCTTGTTTTTGAAGATCAACTCTGTTGCTTGGATGTTGGGGTTTGCTACAATGGTGCAATTGGAGATAACGCTCTTACTGTAGATCTCTCAAACAGCCATAGTGATATTGTAAAAGCAGCACAAGATGCACTTGGTGCAGCCATTAAAGAGGTCCAGATTGGCACTCCACTAAACCAGATAGGAAGAGCAATCCACGATGCAATTGTATCACACAATCTCTCACCTATACGAAACCTCTCAGGTCATGGATTAGGAACTTTTGATATCCACACCACACCCACTATTCCGAATTATGACAATGGCAACACACAGACATTAGAAAAAGGCCAATTTATTGCAATAGAGCCATTTGCAACCAATGGTGCAGGGATAATCTATGAATCCTCGCCCAACACACTCTATATGCTTGTCAAAAAAAAGCCAGTGAGGTCAATAATAACAAGATCTATTCTCAAAGATATTGAACAGTTTAATGGCCTGCCATTTACAACGAGATGGCTCACCAAAAAACACCATGAAGGAAAAGTATCATTTGCACTTAAAGAAATGCTCAACATGGAGATGATAAAGGATTTTCCACCCCTTGTCGATAAAAAGAAAGGAATGGTTGCCCAGGCAGAACATTCCTTATTGGTTGACGATAAAGTGCAAATATTAACAAAGAATAGTGAAGATTGAACACAAACTATCAGACTATCTACATGCCACTAAATTCCTGCCAGCTAGAACATGTCCTACTCGATTCCATAACGCACTTCCAACAGTATAATCAGCAGGAAGTATGTAATTCACAACATCTCTAAATCTTTGGGCCTTTCTCAGTCCATCAATATCAGCAGGATCATAGACACAAATACTTGTCCCTCCTTTTTTCTTAACAAAGCGAAATACATCCTTGTCTGTCTGACCATCACCAAAATAGATAAGATCCTTAATAGGATATTTATACCCATCATTAAAATCACCTGTGCTAATATTAACAACATAGGCAATCTTCTCTAACTTAGAGGTTGTAGTTTTTATTTGGTCAATCTCATCCCCCATAGTAAGATTATCAAAAAAAGTGTAGCCAAAGACCTTGTCCATATATTTTCCTAAAACACTCCCATCAATCAAAGGCTTGATTCCAACACTAACAATATTATGAGAAATCTGATATTGGGGAAACTCCATGCTTATGGCAGGGAAAAATTGAGGCAGGCCATCATATAAATACTTCTCAAGATTCTTCCCAGCACCCATAATCTCATTGAGGGAAAGGCCCTTTAGCTCTCCATGTTTTACCTCATGCAAAAGCATAGCAAGATAGATAATATCAGAATCAGTATGTTCTCCTGCAGCTGTTTCAGCCCTTTGCAAATCACTTACTTTCCTCCAAAAACAATCAACATCCAAGCCCCTATTCTCTAGGATAATACTAGGGTGATATCCTCGCATTAGAGTAAAATCAACATCATACACCATTGCGATCCTTTTCATAGGGGGTTTCATAGGAATTTAGGGAAGATTAGCCTATTAAAGATAATGTGGTGATATTATTCACCTCAAAGATTTATATAACCCTTTATTCTCAATATTCTTATGATTTCGATGGCTGATATCTCAAAACTGATTGTAGATGGACCTACCCGTGGTGACGGTCTTGAACTTGCTGACACTATCACTCGAAAAGGCACTAATTTTCGCCACAACATGAGATATGTGGTTGAGAATGAGGCAGACCATATTGCAGAGGAATGGTTCAATGTCATGGCTCACCTACGAGGACTAAATGCTAACAAACTCCGCTCTGCCCCATCAGTATCAAGGGGAACACCCTATGAAGGAAAAGAAGGAACCCTTGATTCAAAGTCAGCAGCCACAGGAGTCCATCACCGCCGTGGTATCGATCTCAAGATAGGTGCGTTTCAAGGAAGAGTTAGAAGAACTACAACAAGACAATCAATTAGGGTAAGTCAGCTTAACCATCTTTATTATCTAGGAGTTCTACAACATCTTAATGATGAGCCAGCTACTTTTGCAAGGTGGTTCGAGCCTAGACCGATTGATGAAAGAGCCATCTATGAAAGAGAGCAGAGAGACTTGAAACAGCTTTTATTAGAAGGATTAGAAGCCCTCTCTCCAAGAGAAAGAACAATAATTGAAAAACTCATGGTAGATGGTGAGATTACCTCACTACCAGACTTGCTTAAACACGCTGTAGACCTAGTAAAAGGAAAAGAAGGCTTTTTCTACAAGCTCCACAAAGGAGATTCTCTCCAAACAGTCGAAAGCATGTTATTAGCGAAAAGACCTATTAAAGATGATAAAGCCTTGCAAGCTGTCCAAAGGATAAGAAACTCTGCTTTGAATGCAACAGCATATGATTATGCCTTAGTAGGCTTCTATGCATCCCAATTTGTCTCAGAACAACTAGATACTGGATTTGGAGTTTGGAAAGAAAAAATACTCTATGCAAGAAAAAATGATATTGGCTACAAAGAGGTAGCAAGAAACCGAATTCTTACAAGAAAATTTAAGCCAGTCCAATGGTATAAAAGACTATCTGCAAAGCAAAAATCTGAAGTATTCAAAGAAAAAACAATCAGAGCTGCCCTAATCCCTGCCAAAAAAACAGATGAATTAAGACTCACAGATGCTGAGGCACAAGGAATCCTAGATGCATTGCCAGGTTTTGAAAAAGCGTGTGGAACCTACATGAATAGTGTATCAGCCCCTTATTTCTCAGAGGATACTGCTCTAGAAACAGCTGTACAAACTTGTTTTACTCATTTTGCTGAGGACAGAAAAGCTTGGAATAAAGAACTCCAAGAAGAAAAATACCAACCAAAAACCCTTCCAGATAAATCATATAAAATATTTAAGCGAGTTTTCAAAAAAATAGCTTTTGAATATTATGAAATTGGAGGCAATACACGGCCAGATCCACTAAAAACAGATTTACAGGCTAAGTTAAACTTTCCAGGTTATGCAGAAGCAATTGATACATTCTTTGTTGAAGCGCAAAAAACCCAGCTAGCACAAGAACACAAAGCAAAAGCAAGAAGAGAATTAATGAGGCGAGACTATCTCTCCTTGACAGGAAAAAGAAAAGCTCAAATGGAATTAGGAGCTGATAAGCTTGCTAGCTGCTTTATTAGAGATGTTAGCGATAATACTCCTGTAGAATTAAAAAATCTACGCACAGCAGGTTTTTCCAATAGTGCAAAACTCCATGAACTAAAGAAAGAAGCCAAAACCATTGCACAAGAGGCTGGTTATGGCCTAGTAAGACCTGAATATGCAAAAAATGAAGAATTAGACAGGGCAGCTAAATATCTAGATGGTTTTAATGAAGTAGATGCAGATCTTGGAAGAAAAATTACGCTTTTATCTGATTTGAAAAAGTTAGGTCTGAAAACAGAAAAAATAAGCGCTGTAGATGGAAGATCCACAGAGTTAGCAAACGAAAGACGGTTCTCAATGGATCCTCTTGTTTCTGTAAAATATGTTAGTCCAGAGCAAAGAACTTGCCTAGAAAAGGTATTTGAAAATGCTACATACTGCCCTGGAATTAGAGAGATGTATGAAAGCAACGGAAATATAGATGAAGAAGTAAAAAATCTTGGAAGGTTGCAAAAAATAGGAGATACAATCCAGAGTGGAAAATCAAAGTATTATGATCTAGCACATGATGGTGAAAAGATCTCTATTGAAGAAGTAAACAATCCAATTGCTCAAAACCATACAGCAAGAGATAGCCGGGACTGGGAATTCTTCCATATGTTCCAACATGCTGGGCTTAAAGTAGTAGATGTTGGCTATGTCAATACCTGCCTTGCTAAGTTTGATGAATGTATTGTCCTGGATAGGGATCTAGTGAGAAAAGTATCATTTATTGAAGCCAACCTTGATCATCTAGCTGATGCAGAATTAGCTGATACAACCTATGGATCAAGATGGGCTGGTTTGTTTGAAAAAGTAAAAGAAAAAGGAGTAAAAGTCTATGTAAGTGAAGGTTGGAAGAATAAGATAGATGAAGTGTATGAACATGCACAAACCCATATCACTGCTGCAGAACAAGAAAATCAAGCCTTAGTAGAACAAGGCTATGATGTGAAATTTTTACTAGAACGCTTAGAGAGAGCATCCAATACTACAAGAGTGCAGGAGGGTAAACCTCATTGGTATAAACAACCATACACAGGACCACTGAGCTCTTCTGAAAGTGTAACTACCAGAGCAAATAACCCTTTTTCCACGGTTCCTTTAGAAGTTGCAGAATCCTTAAAGAGGTCTCTTGATGAGTTTGAGGCTTTGGAAGAATTTGAAGCACCTCAAGTCTTTAAAGGAGAGGCAGATGCGC
>JASMFX010000026.1 GCA_030751555.1 Candidatus Woesearchaeota archaeon
AGTCATCACATAAGTTCCAGATACTGGCAGAATAGCAATGTCGCATTTAACAGCATCCATTTCAGGGATAAGATCTGTGTCAGAGGCAAAGTATAATCGCTCGCCTTCAATGGTAAGGATAAAACCAACCCACTCATTTTCTTTTGGGTGGAATTCTTTGTCAATATTATATGCTGGGATTACCTCGATGTCGATCCCCTCGACTGTTAGTGTGTCGCCGGGTTTTACGAGTTTGATTTCTGCAACCTTATCAGCTACTGATGCCAGCTTTGACTGATTTCCTGGGACAGTAACAATAATGGTTGAAGGTTGGATCACTTTTTGAAAATCTTCAGGGGAGCAATGATCATAATGCTCATGTGTTATGAATAAAATATCTGCTTTTTCCTCTGTGTTTATTTGAAAGGGATCAAAAATAAGGGTTTTGTTTGTTTTTATGAGAAAAGTTGAGTGTCCTAGCCAATGTATTTTGTCGATCAATGCCATTTTAGACGGATCCTCTTATCTTTCAATTTTCTTTAATCCTTTCCACCATTCATTGGGATTTGAATCGTAGAGTTGAGTTGCAAGTTTTTTTGCTGTTGGTGTTTTAACGAGCTTGTTAATATTGTCTAACCAAATTTCTGCGTCTTTGTATCCCTTTACCATAAATTCTTTTGCCTGGAAGCCATACTCCAGGAGATCAGCGTCTCGAGCAATAATGCCCTCTTTTGTGTTCTCAGTAGAATATGAATCGAACATGTTTTTAATGCTGGCTGCTACCTCATTGGGAAGGCTCATCAATTGGTCACGTAATGCCTCCACATCAGCTTCTCGCAGATCAACATATTTTTGAGCTACTTTATGCAGGTCAGTTATCCTTGATTCATGCATATCATGGAATAGGGTTATTGCAGATGCTTTTTCGGGAGAAGCACCTTCGAGTTTTGCAATAACAAATGCTATTGTAGATGCTCTGAAAACATGCTCTGCAACACTTGGCGGATTTTCCACACCAATAAGCCACCAGCCGCTATTAGCAACTTTGGTTAATTGTCCGATTTCGTGTAGATAATTTAAGATGTCTTTCATTTTTCGTTTCTTATGTCGTACATAACGTTTTCTATGCGTAGTAGATTATATTTTATTTGATCGGATTTTTTTCTCAGTTCTCCGTTTCTTAAATCAAACTTCAAGAACTCCCCATAGATTGCTTCGACAATCTCTTTTGTTTTTCTTGCTTTGGAAAATTTTTTTTTAATGACTTGGTTTACACCTCTTCTCACTAATTCCCCTGTTAGATCACATAGGCCCAACAGGTAGGATTCAGTGTCCACATTAAGATCTTTCCTTGTAAGGATGGTGTTTGACTTTATATAGTGATAGTAGGTGAGTGCTTCGACGTATTCTTGTAGCGCTACTCTGTCAATCCCTGTATCAAATTTTTTAGTAGGGATTTTTTTTATCATTGCTTTTATTTTTGGTATGTTAGATTCTGCTGAAGTCATGTCATCTCTATGCACAGCATAGATGATCTGTTTTGAGAGTTGAATAATAGATCTAGAGAGTTGGATAACTCCTTCTCTTGATTTTTCGAATGAATCTAGGTCTTTTCGAATACTTACGAATTCTTGTTTGTTAAGCATGGTTTTTAGGAAAGTTTGAGTTTATTTAAAGGTTTTGATTACTTTACTTTGTAACCAAAACCTTTATATATCAAATTCCTCAGATTTAACTATATGGCTTTTCGAGACAGAATAGTTGATGATTCTTACAGATATGGCGAGACCTCTCAGTTCAGAGAGGTTTTGGAGTTTTTTGAGAGGATAGGTGTCTATGATGTTTTACTGCCTTTCTTGCTTGTTTTTACCATAGTGTTTGCTATTTTTGAGAAAACAAAGGTTCTCGGCACTGAGAAGATTGAAGGTGTTGAGACCACAAAGAAAAATTTGAATGCAATGGTAGCTTTTGTGATTTCATTTATGGTTGTGGCAAGCTCAAGGCTTGTTCAAACAATAACAGAAGTTTCTTCAAATATGGTGATCTTGCTCTTTTTAGCAGTATTCTTCCTGTTATTAGTTGGCAGCTTCTACAAGGAAGGAGAGATGGTTGCCTTAGAGGGTCCTTGGAAAACACTATTCATGTTTATTATGTTTATTGGCATAGTCGCTATCTTTCTCTGGGGAATAAAGACAGAGGATGGGGAGCCATGGTTAGAGTTTGTTCTTGAATATATTGTGGATAATTTTGATAGCACTGCGGTGGGATCGATTGTGTTGGTTGTTATCATTATTTTGTTTATGTGGTATATTGTGCGTGAACCTAAAGGATCGGATCATAAAAAGCCCACGTCCACGCATAGCAGTAATAAGCATTAGAGATAGTTCTATTCACCTTTGTAGATTTTGAGCGGACTCGGCAAACCAAAAGCTTTATATATGTTAATGCCCGAAAATGAAATAATAATGTTTTATAGACTACTCAAAGAGGTATCAACATGGTAGATTTTGTTCAATTTGTAGAGGTACTCGAAAGCTGGGGTTTAACTGACGCCTTGCTGCCATTTTTATTAGTATTTGTTATTCTATTTGCTGTATTACAGAAAACAAAGGTTTTAGGACATGGCAAAAAGAATTTTAATGTTATAGTTGCTTTGGTCATATCATTATTAGTAGTGATACCCCATGTAACCAACAGTTATCCTCCAGGATCAGATGTTGTGGATATTATCAATACTGCATTACCTAATGTTTCTATATTAGTTATTGGAATTGTTATGTTGTTAGTGCTGATTGGCATCTTAGGAGGAGAGGCACGCTGGATGGGTGGAAGTCTCTCAGGATGGGTAGCTATTGTTGCTTTCTTGGTTATACTATGGATTTTTGGTCGAGCAGCAGGATGGTTCGCAAGCACACCACGTTGGCTCAATTGGATAGAGGATCCTGATGTATGGGCGTTGATTGTTATTCTATTAGTCTTTGGCATAGTAATCTGGTTTATTACCAAGGATTCTGAGCATTCCGATAAAGTTCATGGACTCAGTAAGTTTACAGAAGGTCTTGGTGATTTTTTCGGAGGCAAAGAGAAGTGAACAATGGCAACCCCACTAGACACTGGGCTGTTATCTAACTTTGGTGTTATTTTTCCTTTTCTTTTAGTTTTTTGTTTAATGTACGCTGTTTTTATTAAGACAGACATATTTGGTGATAATAAGGGGCTGGCAGCGATTATTTCATTTGCTCTGGGCATTATGACCTTGTTCTTTCCTATTATTCGGGAGAGCATTAATGTTATGGCACCATGGTTTGTGCTTTTTATCTTTGCAATTTCATTTATTTTATTAGGATTTATGATGTTTGGTGCATCTGAATCAGATATTCTCAGTGTTTTGCGCACAAAAGAACACGGGTATCTCAACACATGGATTGCAGGATTGGGATTATTGATTGTTTTTGGCTCTTTAACCTCAGTTGTTTCTGATTTTGGAGGTGTTGGAGAGACTGCTGACGGAGGAGTTGAGGTTAATATAGGAGATGATGGGACTCAAGAAAGCGCTTTTTGGGACACATTTGTTCATCCAGATGTTTTAGGAATGGTTTTAATACTGCTTATTGGTGCTTTTACAGTATCACGATTAGCAAGCAAGCCCTAGACTTTCTTTTTCTTAGGAGATTTGTATTTTTTAGTTATTCTGCTAAGCTCGTTTACATTATCGGTAAATGTTGGTAAGACCTTTTGAAACACTTTCTCCATTGCTTTTACTTCTGTTCCGACATTTATGATGTTTTGGTCATACTCAGTTATTTTACCAAGAATTCCTTTATGCAACTTGTCAAAATTAGCTTTAAGATCAATCATTTCCTGAGACAACTTTTTGAGAGTACCATCTGTCTTTTCTTTCCATTCGAATATTTTATTGATGTTTTTTATCAATTCTGCCCATTTTTCATCGATTATAGCCTCTGCTAATTCCTCTATCCGCTCTCTATCTCCACCTATATCTGGTGTTGGGCCAGGAGGAGCAGGCATCATTCCAGGAGCAGGTGGCATAGGACCTGGAGGGGGAGAAGGAGGAGCTCCCTGGAGGGCTTGTCCTTCAGGAAGAGGACCTGCTGTATTCATACCTGCTTGATTCATAGCATCGAATACCTGGGCTGAAGAAAAGCCGTCTCTTTGCAGGTTTTGGATTATTTGGTTATCACTCAGGCCCTGGCTTCGTAGGTTATTAATTTGATCTACTGGAAGTCCTTGAGCGGCTTGACCTGGAAAATCTGTTGGAAGATCTGTAGGGAAGGGCTGCTGCTCTGGTGGAGCAGGTGCTTCCTCTTTTTTTTTACCAAAACTAAAAATAGCCATTTTACCTCTTTTTGGTCTATGCTCGATTCTAACTGTCAAAAACACCCATCAGAGATGAGTGGCATGATAGGCTTTGCTTGATGACTCAATTCATCTTGGTTGTTTTTGATCATGCTCATAAATTTACATGATCAGTCAAGGTTGATTGGCCTTCCGCTGTCTATCACAGGGTGATAGTAAATTTCTGACATATATAAAATTTTCTATTGTAGTTATTTATTCGTTTTAGTTGTTTTGGAGCTGCGCTCTTCTAAGATTTCATTAATGATTTTCTCTACCTCTTTTCTTGTTACGAAATCAAGGGGCTGCCAAAGGTTAATGTATTTATTGAGGACTGCTACTTCTTCCTTTTTTGCTGTTTTTTTAAGTTCTTTTATCACTAAGACCAACTTATCCTCAAGATCTTGGATCATTTTCTTTAATTCAGTAAAATCAGTATTTACTACTTGGATTTCTTCTTTTAATTTCTTGCCATGAGAAAGCATGTTTTGATCTAAAACAGTTATCCTTCTTCTGGTGTTAGTATATTGCTCTTCTAACACTCTTAGGCGGCGTGTTAATTGAGCAATGTCTGACATTACTTCAGGATCAGGGCCTTGTGGAGTTGGATCTGGTTTTTTTCCAAATAACCCACCTTTCTTTTCTTCTTTCTCTTTAGGAACTTCGAGCACCATACGATTCAATGGGGAATCAGGGTTTAATAAGGTTTGTGATTATTCTGGAATGTTGACACATTCATATTAGATTTTTTCTAGCGCATTTTGCAGGTCTGCGATTAAGTCATCTGCGTGTTCTATTCCAACGGAAACTCGAATAAGCGTATCAGTAATACCAATACTTTTTCGCTCATCTACTGTGAGTGATGCGTGAGTCATGGTAGCTGGATGCTCTATGAGTGATTCAACACCCCCAAGGCTTTCTGCAAGTAAAAAAAGTTTTAAGTTTGCTAAGAACTTTTTTGTAGTATCTGTTGTGCCCTTGAGTTCAAATGAAATCACTCCACCAAAACCAGTCATCTGTTTTTTAGCAAGCTCGTGCTGTGGATGACTAGGTAATCCTGGATATTGGACAGAATCTACTAAGGGATGATTTTGTAAAAAATTGGCAATAGCTAATGCATTGCTATTATGTGCTTTCATTCTAGGTGCAAGTGTTTTTATTCCTCTCGCTACAAGATATGAATCAAAAGGAGAGAGGATATTACCTGCAGCATTTTGAGTGAACTTTAGTTTTTCAAAAATGTGTAATTCATTTGTCATGATTGCTCCCCCAATCGAATCGCTATGACCATTAATATATTTGGTAGTGCTATGCAATACGATGTCTGCTCCCAGTAATAATGGATTCTGAGAATAAGGGCTCATGAAAGTATTATCTACTGCAGTTAGGATGCCCCTATTCTTAGCGATTCTGCTAATTGCATTAATATCACCGATTTTCAGAAGTGGATTGGTCGGTGTTTCCAGCCAGATGAGCTTTGTTTTTGAGTTTATTGCCTTTTCTACAATAATTGGATCTGTTGCGTCTACATAAGTAAAAGTAATGCCAAAACGTTTTGCAAAAATTTCATTGAAGAGTCTCTTGGTTCCTCCGTAGAGGTCATCGAATGCTATTACATGATCACCGGATTTTAGCAGTGAAAGGAGTAGTGTTGTTTCGGCACCTAATCCAGAAGAAAATGCTAATCCATATTTTGCCTTTTCCAGACTAGCTAGTTTCTTCTCCAATGCATCCCTAGTTGGATTGGCACTTCGAGAATATTCGTATCCAGCAGGAGGTTTATCAACAGATGCTCTGGCAAATGTTGAACTCAAGTGTATTGGAACAACGACATCTCCTGATGCGTTGAAATTCGGTTTTTCTCCTTTATGTATTGCATTTGTTTCAAATTTTCCATTCATTGAAATCACCCAATAAGTTTTTACTTAAGTAGCGATCTGCCCCATCTGGAAAGATGGTTGCGATTCGCTTATTTGGGAAGCGTTCTGATATCTTTAATGCAGCAAAGGCTGCTGCTCCAGAGCTACTTCCCACTAATATTCCTTCATTCGCAGCTAAGTGCTTTACCATTTCATGAGCTTGCTTGTCTTGAACTGTTATTACTTCGTCGATAAGAGCGTGGTCTAGAATAACAGATGTTTTTACGTTGTCAATTCCGATACCTTCTGTTTTGTGAGGGCTTGAGGGTTGATTGTCTAAAACAGAACCACTTGGCTGAACAGCAATTGCGATCAGATGTTGGTTTTGCTCCTTGAGATATTTAGCTGCTCCGGAGAAGGTTCCTCCTGTACCAACTCCTGCAACAAATATATCCACTTTTTTATTCATCTGTTCATGGATTTCCCTTCCAGTGGTTTCGTAATGTGCCTTTGTATTTGCAGAATTTGAGAATTGTTGAGGGATGAATGAGTTGGGAGTACTTTTTTTGATTTCAAATGCTTTTTTTATTGCACCCTCCATCCCTTCTTCTGTTGGGGTGTGGATGATAGTAGCACCTAGTGATTTCATCAAGACTTGTTTTTCTTTGCTGAATTTTGCTGGTACTGTGAAGATTACTTTGTAGTTTTTTTGGCGAGCAACTAATGCTAAACCAATGCCTGTATTTCCAGCAGTTGGCTCGATAATTGTAGAATTAGGTTGTAAAATTCCTTTTCTTTCTGCTTCTTCTATCATGTAGAGAGCGGTTCTATCTTTTATGCTTCCACCTGGATTGAAATATTCCAGTTTAGCAAAAACTTGTTTCCTCTGTTGCAGTTGAACAAGAGGGGTGTTGCCAATAGTTTGCAGAATAGAAAGCATTAATATCACATCGAATAGCTTAAACAATGAAAACTAGATAAGACAACAAGAAACTGTAGATAATTTTGTTTTCATAAGCATTATTATTAGAGATTGGTACTTGTATTTAAAGTTTTTGGATGTTTTGAGTTATTTTTGGGCTGATTGATGATGTCAAGGGATGATTATACGCTCTTCAGAAACAAAGTATATTGTTTTCCTTCTTCAAGATTTATTTTTCTGTAAAAATTCAATGTTTTTGGTTTATCGGATGGTGCAATAAGGGTAAAGAATGCAACTTTGCGCTTTTTTAATTCAGATGTAAAGGATTTTACCAACTCATTTCCTATTTTAAGGTCTCTAAAATCCTTATCCACAGTCAGGAGGTCAAGAAAAGCTTCTTCTGTAGTGTGTTGGAATCCTAAGACTAAACCTACTACTTGATTTTCTTCTTCTGCAACAAAGAAAATGCCAGAGGATAAAGCATCTTGGAAGTATTTTTCTCCTGGGTAACAAGGGCCAGGCAATGCAAATTCTGGTATTTTGCTTAGTTTAACACAGGTAGGAATGTCTTTTTCATCTGCTTTGCGGATGTTCATGACTTCTCAATAACTCTTAGTTTTTTAAGTCTTTCCTAAATATAATATAAAATATATTTTACCTTCTAAAATACATATTATACGATAGATTTATATAGGAAAAATGCTATTTTTGGTGAAAAGTAGGTAGATTTAGCTAAATAATATGAAAAAAGCAGTAAGTGCAACAATTGAGGATGATCTTATCAAATGGATTGATGAGATGATTAAAGATAAAGAACGGTTTAGGAATAGAAGCCATTTGATAGAGATTGCACTGGCTAAGATGAAGAAAGAGGAGAAATAATGGCATTGTTTGAGAGCAAAAAAGAGTATGAGGTTGTGAAAGAAGGGGATGAGATACTGTTAAGAATAGATTATGAAAAGCATACCTTACCTCCCAGTATTGAAGATAATGCCCAGTGCATGGCTAGGACAATTGATCTGTTGAGTCAGTTGAGTGGGGTAACCAAGATAATATTCTCTCAGAAAAGGGATTATGAGTATAATTATCGGCAGACTCAGTATTTAGTGGAGATTTCTAATGTGTATAGAAGAGTATCAAGGCAGGGATTAATCCAGTATCAGGTTTTTCTTACACCAGGCTATGAACGGTATTCACATACTTGGTTCACTACTCTGCAGCATCTCATGCATCACACGATCAAGAGTGATCCCATATCGGCTTATGTGCAGCTAAAGAGACTGTTAAGAAGGGAAGAATTGGATATTGAGAGGTCTACAGATGAAGGTTACTTGGTTGCAGTACAAAAATACCTCTCTGTTCTGCACTATTTGATAAAAGAGATTGAAGGGACAGGGTTTATCCAAAGTATAAAGCACCATTTGGCCGGATTTAAGCCAGGTGATAGGACTCTCTATGAAAAGATTTTTTCAGCTACTGTTAAGCCAGATTTTATGTTTACTCGATTAATGGCAGAGTATCCTCAGCATGCAGAGGAATTGGATAGCTACAAGGTTGGAGAGACAGATATTACCTTATTTGCCATTCCTGACAGTACGTTGTATCTTTATCATATGATGCCTCCAGAGTTTAGGTTAACAGAAGAAAAATATCAACTGCTTGATGTTGCAAGAAAAATCATGGCAGAGCATAAGCCAAAGCAGAACGAATTTGTCGATCCAGAGAGGATGAGGCAGGTGTTTTCCAATGTTGGAAGGGACTTACTTGATGAGTTAAGCAGCCATCATGGGATAAAATTGAGGGAAAAAGAGTTAGAGGAATTAACGCAAATTTTGGTAAGGTACAGTGTTGGATTTGGATTAATTGAACTATTGTTGAAAGATGATAGGGTGCAAGATATAACAATAAACAGTCCTATGGGAGAGATTCCAATCTTTATTGTGCATCAAGATTATGATAATTGCCAAACCAATGTAGTTCCCACAAGATCTGAAGCTGAGTCCTGGGCATCTAAGCTTAGGCTTATCTCAGGCAGGCCATTGGATGAGGCAAATCCTATTCTGGATACTGAGCTGAGCCTGCCAGGGGCAGAGGCAAGAGTAGCAGTAATAAGTCCTCCTTTAAACCCCTCTGGGCTTGCCTATGCGCTAAGAAGACATAGGGATAAGCCTTGGACACTTCCTTTGTTTATTAAGACAAAAATGATCACGAACCTGGCTGCTGGAGTATTGAGTTTTCTGATAGATGGGAGTAGAACACTGTTGGTAGCTGGAACAAGGAGTGCTGGTAAGACCTCATTGCTTGGATCCCTCTTAATTGAGATCATGCGAAGGTATAGGATTATTACGATAGAAGACACTTTAGAATTACCTACTGTATCGCTCCGAAAGTTAGGGTATAATGTTCAACCCATGAAGGTAGCTGCTGCAATGACTAAGGGAGGATCTGAGGTAAGTGCTGCAGATGGCATTAGAACTACTTTGCGTCTGGGAGATAGTGCATTAATTGTTGGAGAGGTGAGAAGCGAGGAGGCAGCTGCTTTGTATGAAGCTATGAGGGTAGGTGCTCTTGCAAATGTGGTGGCTGGAACTATTCATGGGGATAGTCCTTATGGTGTTTTTGATAGGGTTGTTAATGACTTGAAAGTTCCAAGAACCAGTTTTAAGGCAACAGATGTTATTGTTGTTGCCAATCCTGTAAAAAGTGCAGATGGCTTGCATAGATGGAGGAGGGTAACGCAAATAACAGAGATTAGAAAGGAATGGGAATCAGATCCTCTTAAGGAAGGTGGCTTCGTAGATTTGATGAAGTATGATGCTACTAAGGATGAGCTTGTGCCGAGTAATGATTTGATCAATGGCGAGAGCGAGATTCTTAAATCCATAGCAGGAAATGTAAAAGAATGGGCTGGCAATTGGGATGCTGTCTGGGATAATATTTTGTTACGTGCTAAATTAAAACAAGCGATTGTTGATATTGCAGAGAGCTCAGGTAAGAACGATATTTTAGAGGCTGAGTTTGTTATTAGAGCAAAGGATGAATTTCATAATCTAACAGATCAGATAACACAAGAGGTAGGTAGTTTAGATACAAAAAGGCTCTACATTGAGTGGGAGAGTTGGCTAAAAAGAGCTGCTAGGAAAATGAAGAAACCTGAAGATGGAAATAGGTAAGAAAGAGATATATGATCTCATGCACAAGTATGAGGGAAAATTGAATGATAAAGAAAGTTCCACTACTTCTGGGAGTCCTGAGAATGATGAGGATGGAGAGGTAAGAAGCAGGGAGTATCTTACATTCAAAAAAGAGATGATGTCTAAGCATCTTAGCTGGTATGAAAAAGCTTGTAATTATTCTGAGAAGATGGTTAAGATGAAGCCTGATCCAAAAAAAGCTGCTAAGTTGCAAGAGGCTATTGATCTGTGCCATTTAGAGATTACTCCTGTTGGAGTGATGAGCTTTAGTATTTTACTTCCAATGGCATTTATGTTGGTTGGTAGCTTTTTAAGCTTCATATTATTAGGAAGCAGTTTTTTTGGAGTCTTTTGTCTTATTGTGGGTGGGATAATGATTGCTCCTTTGCAAAAGATGCCTTATTTCTTTGCGGCAGAGTGGCGCATGGCTGCATCAAACCAAATGGTTTTGTCGGTTTTTTATGTAGTAACCTACATGAGACATACCTCGAATCTGGAAAAGGCAATAGGTTTTGCTGGAGAGCACTTAAGTCCTCCTCTTTCTCTGGACTTCAAAAAAGTGCTCTGGGATGTTGAGACAGAGAAATATGAGAATATCAAAGAGAGCATTGATGTGTATCTGGAAACCTGGCGAAAAACAAATATGGAGTTTTTGGAAGCATTTCATTTGATAGAGTCTTCTCTTTTTGAGTCCTCTGAGGATAGAAGGCTCAGTTTATTGGATAAAGCTCTTGATGTTATTCTCGATGAGACATATGAGAAGATGCTTCATTATGCTCAGAATTTGAGAAGTCCAGTTACTATGCTGCACATGATGGGAATTATCTTGCCTATCCTTGGATTAGTGATACTGCCTCTCATGGTGAGTTTTATGGAGGGTGTTGCTTGGTATCATATTGCAACGATCTACAATGTGGTTTTACCGATAGGAGTTTATTTCATGGGCAAGAATATTCTCGTTAACAGACCGTCTGGAGGGGGAGAGGTAAGCAAAACTGGAAGTCATAAAAAGGCAGATAAGAAAATTAAGATAAATTTAGCAGGCAATACTGTGGAGGTTTCTCCTTTGAAACTTTCGGTTATTGTTGGCTGTGTTTTGTTTTTCATAGCTATAAGTCCTTTACTCATTCATCTGATGGCTCCTCAGTGGGATCTTCCTCCACTTGGAGGATTTACGTTTTTGGAGTATAAAGTAAGTGATGCAACAGGAGAGATGATTGGACCCTTTGGTTTTGGAGCTGGCATTTTGAGTTTGTTTATTCCGCTTTCCTTTGGGATAGGGATTGGAATGTATTACAAGATAAGATCAGGAAAGCATATGGCTGTAAGGGAAAAATCAAAAAAGCTTGAACAGGAATTTGCCTCTGCCCTTTTTCAGCTGGGTAATCGATTAGGGGATGGATTGCCTGTTGAGTTAGCGGTTGGAAAGGTATCTGATGTGATGGAAGGCACTGCAAGTGGGAACTTTTTCAAGATTATTACGATGAATATTAGAAAATTGGGAATGGGCATCAATGATGCTATTTTTAATTCTCGTAGTGGGGCTTTAGTGTACTTTCCTTCTGATATCATTAGTAGCAGTATGAAGGTCTTAATTCAGGCTATTGCTAAGGGCCCTAAGGTAGCTGCTCAGGCATTAGTTAATATTTCAAGATATATTAAGGAATTGCACAAGGTAAATGAGCGCCTTAAGGATTTAATGAGTGATATTATTAGTAGTATGAAGAGCCAGATTAACTTTTTGACACCAGTTATAGCTGGAATTGTTATTGGAATTACCTCGATGATTACGAATATTCTTGGAAAGCTGTCAAGCCAGATAAAAACAGTATCATCAGAGGGTGCTGGAGCGCAGGCAGCTTCACTAGCGAATCTTTTTGGGACTGGGATTCCTACTTATTATTTTCAGATAGTTGTAGGAGTCTATGTTGTCCAGATTATTTATATTTTGACTATCTTAACCAATGGGATTGAGAATGGAAAGGATAAGATGAATGAGGAGTATACTCTTGGCAGGAACATGGTTAGGAGCACTATTGTTTATTGCTGTGTTGCTTTTATTGTGATGCTGTTGTTTAACTTTATTGCGAATTCTATATTGGTAGCTACTGTTGGTTGATGTGGATTAGTTTATCTGACTCTAGAAAAATAAAAGAATAAAAGTACAATGGGGACGCCGAGATTCGGAACCTACAGTTCCGGCTGTAGGCTACGGAGTAGTAGAGGGATCTCGCAAAGCTCAACCCCTCAAGCTAAAAAAAAACGATATTAAAGAAAAAAATGGGAGCGCTGGGATTTGAACCCAGGACTTCAACGTCTTCAGCGTTGCGCTCTCCCAGTCTGAGCTACGCTATTGGTCCCAGAAGGATTAACTTCTAGAATTCCCATTGAGCTCAGACATTAACTAGGTTTTAGGAATGCTTTATAAACATTACTAAAAAGAATTACTCAACCTTTTCCTCAGTTACATCAACAGAGTCTTCTGGTTTTGGCTCTGGAGCTGCGGCTTCAGGAGCTGGTGCCTCAGCTGGAGCTGCGGAATCACTTGGAGCAGAACCTGCGCCTTTCTCGATTTCCATATTACCAAACTTACCTGTGGATAATTGTAGCTCTCCCTGGAATTCAGAACACCAACCATTTGTTATCTTGACTTTGTCTCCAGCTTCTACTTGCTCGATTTGCTCATTCCACAAAGTGAGGGAAGATTGGCCAGATTCATCCTTAATTTTAGCGGAACATACACGTCCTGGCTTTCCAAATTTTTGAAACTCTCTAATGTCTCCTTTGTCAATGACATCTGCAGTAATATCACACTTTCCTTGGTTTGCTTGTAAATCTTTTATTTGCATTGGTATCACCTAGAATAAGGTAGATATAGATTGTTTATAAGATTTTGGGTTTTATTTTAAAGATTTTCCGGCTTTCTCAAATTTTAGATCTTGATATAATAATGCAAATAAGGTATCTTCCAGATCTGCGATCTTCACTCGGATTTGCTTTGTTGTGTTTCTGTCTCTGATTGTTACTGATTTAGTTTTCTCAGTGTCGAAATCAACTGTTATACAATACGGTATGCCAATTTCATCTGCTCTTGCGTATCTCTTGCCAACAGAGCCTGATTTGTCATAGATTGAGGGATAGAAACTTTTTAATTGGTCAAACAAAAGCTTGCTTGGTTTTTCAAGCTTATTGACTAATGGAAGTATTGCAATTTTAATGGGTGCTATCTTTGGGTGGAGCTTCAAGACAACATTGCCTCTCTTTTTATCGTCTTCGTATGCATCGAACAGGAAAACAAGGAATGCTCTACCCACCCCCATTGAAGGCTCACAAACAACATGGGGTACGATCTTCTTTTTTGATTCTTCATCGAATAAGGAAAGGTCTTGTTTTGAATGTTTTATGTGTTGTTGGAGGTCATAGTCTGTTCTGTTAGCTATGCCTTGGAGTTCTTTCCATCCAAAAGGAAAATTGTACTCTAAATCCCATGTGTCTAGGGCATAGTGGGATTTTTCAGTATCAATGTGTTGACGAATGCGAAAATTTTCTTTGTTTGCTCCGAGGGAGATAAACCATTGATGCTCTAAGGCTAGGAAATATGCGTGCCAGGGAGTTTTGATAATGCATTTTTTTAAGCACTCATCCATTGTCATTACTTTTGGTTCTTGCTTTTTTTGCTGCATCTCTGCAGAGTAGACTAAGAGTTTTTGTTTTAAGACCGATTTTATCCACGGACAGTCGTCTTGTTTTTCTGGGTGGATAAAGTATTCAATCTCCATTTGTTCAAATTCTCGGGTTCGAAAGATAAAATCTCTTGGAGAGATTTCGTTGCGAAAGGCTTTACCTATTTGAGCAATGCCAAATGGAAGCTTCAGCCTTGCGTTTTCGACTATCAGTTTGAAATTAGCGAAAATTACCTGTGCTGTTTCTGGTCTGAGGTAGGCTAAGGAGTCAGGTGAGGAGGTTGGTCCAATATTAGTAGTAAACATTAGGTTAAAATTCTCTACTTTTTGAAATGGGCCTTTACATTTTGGGCATTGAAGATTGCTTTTTTCGATGAGTGTGTTAATTTCCTCTGCTTTCATTCCATCTGCCGGAATTTTAAGGGTATCTTCAATAAAATGGTCTGCTCTGATTTTGGTTTTGCATTTTGTGCAGGTAATCATGATGTCTGCAAAACTTGCGACGTGGCCAGAGGCTTCCCACACTTTAGGATTAGTGATTATTGAGCCGTCAATGCCTACAATATCATCTCTAGTTGTCACATGGTATTTCCACCATTCCTGCTTTATGTTGTTTTTAATATCAACGCCATAAGGACCATAATCAAAGAATCCTGCTAAGCCTCCATAGATCTCACTATTGGGATAGATGATACCCTTGCGTTTGCAAAAGCGAGCCATGTCTTCAATTGATAGTTTTGACATAGAAATAATGTAATTTTGGGATTATTTAAGGATTTCTATCTCGCAAGCAATGTATGGGAAATGGAATTACCTAATCGGTAAATTTTTCCAATTTCGAGAGGATATCTAGAATCTTCCCTGCAGTATTCTTTAATGTCTCCAGATTTGGCTTTAATTTCTCTGAATACTCTTTGATTCTGGCTAATTCATTTCTGGAATCATATACGGATTGGCGTGCAGACTCTAGCTCCTTGAATTTTTTATCCAACGCCTTTGCCTCTAAGACTCCATTTAATCGCTCAAGGATATTTTTATCGATATGACCTACTGCTCCATATATAGCCATCATAACAGTATCTAGATTGTCGTGATGATCAGGCATAAGTTGTTTTACTTGTGGTAACAATTCTTCGAGTTCCTTCCTAAAATCTAATTCTGTGGTAGATACTTTGTGCAGAGCAGCTACGACTTTTACGATTTCTGGATCAACCTCATGTAGTAGAGAATCTTCAAGTTTCTTTATTTCTTCTCTTTTCTGCTCCAATTGAGCAGCTTCTGGAGTAGAAATTGTTCCATCCTCTTCTTTATCCTCTAAGGCTTCCAGAGTTCTATCTAATAGCTTTTTGGTAATAACACCATGCTTATCTAATAACTCTTTAAGAGGATTTACAATTTTATCTTCAAATGATTTGTGCCACCAACTCATACATTACATAAGAAGGTTTTCATTTATAAAGTTTGCTGTGAGGTCATTAATTTTTCGGCGTACATCACAAAAAGTTTATATAATTGGTTAAGAACCTAAACCTAATGGAATTTAAGACTTTACAGGATAAGGATCCGTGGATGCTGGCAGAGGATATACCTGATTGTGATATGTTTTTTTCTGAGCATTGGTTGAGTGGGTTTGCAAATGAATTTGCCAAGCACATTGGAATAGGAAATAAGAAAATACTGACTGTGTATGAGGGATATCATGTTTGGTTTTATTTCGGTGAAAAGGATTCATATGAGTTAGGTGAACATATTGTCAATAAATTGTTTGATGAGGAGGGCTTTGCTCTTAAAGTCAACGAAGAGATTGTGAAAGAAGCAGATAAATTGAGGAAATTTGCTCTGGAGGTGCCAGAGGAGGGAGTTGAGAAACTTACTAATAAGGAGCTTTGGTATTTTATTAAGAAGCATGATGAGGTTCATACAGAATACTATACTTGGTGTTGGATTCCAGTTGCAGCTGATATGTTTCATAATAACCTCACTGACAAGCTTATGAAGTATTTGGAAGAGATTGGGATAAAGAATGTGAGTGAGGTGTTTGGGTTGTTAACGCAGCCAACAAGGAATTCGCTTATACAGGATGAACAGGAAGAGTTTTTAGAAGTAGCATCTCAGATTCAGAAAGATAAGAAGCAGAGTGCTGTCTTTAAGGAGTTTTTCAGAGTTTTTGAAG
>JASMFX010000027.1 GCA_030751555.1 Candidatus Woesearchaeota archaeon
AAAATGGACCAGCCGGGATTACGAACCCGAACTACAGTTCCGGCTGTAGGCTGCGGAGTAGTAAGGGGATTTCGCAAAGCTCAATCCCCTAAGCTAAAAAGGAAAAGAAAATTTCCTATCAACATCAAGAATACTAATAAATGGACCAGCCGGGATTCGAACCCGGAGACTCACCCAAGCCAAGGGTACATGATACCAGGTTTCACCACTGGCCCATAAGCTGAGAACATTGGAGTTTCTATAAAAAAGTATCTAATTCCTTGAAAGAATATCCTTCTCTATGTCTTGGGAGAGAACTGTTAGATACTGTCGCGACATTACATTCCCATTAGTAATACTATATGAGGTTCTGGAGAGTGGGACAAGATCAAGAGTATCTAGTGAATTTTCTCTGAGGTAAGCAGTATCGGATCTGAATGATTCTTCGCCCTGAATCCAGTTATCTCCTATGTCAAAAATTTCGATGTAGCTGTCCGCAGGATCATGAAAATGCATCCAGCGATGCAATACAGGATCACCATCACCATAGAGGAATCCAGCCATCATGGAGAACCTATTGGAAAGTTCAGGCCTATCTACTAACTCCAACAGATCAAGATAATAATCTTTTGCTAGTTCAGTTGCGAGATAACATGTCCCTATACCTTTTTCGTGTGCTAATGCCATATCACTCTGAGTGCTAAGTTTTACAGGTTCATCAATTGCACGAAAATTATGTCTGGAGAGAAAAAAAGCTGCATTGAATAGTGTTTTAGCAACAGATGCAGAATTAACTCCGTTAAACATATCCTTGTTTTTTTCAAAATAATCAAACACATCTTCTACAGCTTTGAGTTGAGATCTGTGATCCCTGGAATATTTCGCAACGGTTTGTTGTTGACCAGTCTGAACGTAGAAAAAGGCTACATGTTTAGCATTATAATCTACAAACCTTCTGGTTTTTAAGAAATCCCCCATCTCTCCATTTATCATCTGAACAAAATTGTCAGGATTGGCTTGGATATCTTTAATCCTATCAGACAGAGATGTAGAGTGCTCAAGGATCATTCTTTTTGGAATCCCAGTAGGATCATAATGATGCATCCATTGCTCGTAGGGCCCAGCAGGATCCATGGTGTTTGCCAATCTGATTTGAGGCATTATTCTCGGCAAAACTACATCCTTCCATTGAAGATTCTCATCCATGTATACACCAAAAGAGGCCCTTTTCCCAAGAAGATGCTGCAGGAAAAGATCGTTTGATTCTGTATAGGGAAGAACGCATTCTTGTTCTTGGGCTGCTATGCTTATTTGCGGAAGAAGATGTGGGCCGATAGGTCTTGCATCTAGATTATCAGCTTCAAGAATATCATTGTCAGGAGGTATTGTCGTTGTGACAACAGATCTGGGAACAGGAGGAGTTCTCTTCGTTGTGTTATGACCCAAAAATGACAAGACCCCCATTCCGATAGTAGCATAAATCATAAATTGCAAAGCGAATGAAAGATTAATTGGATTATTGCGAAGCATCTTTTTCCTACGCATATAACCACTACCCACACTAGAAGAAGATTTATTTGGTTATAAAAAGGTATGTGTGATTGAAAGAAAAGAAAATAGTTATGCTACATCAAGTGCTGCTTCATTATCCTTAGAAAGAGTCTCAACAAACTCATCAATTGGTGGTCTTTTATCAGGGTTATCCTGTATTGCTTGATGAATCAATCCACTAACAGATCTCCATGGTGAAGATATTAAAATTATAGGAAGATTTAATCGAGGGGGTATTTTCTTGTAGAACTGCATTGCTCTCTTTCCAAATAAGATATCTCCCATAGTCAGGGCAAATCCGTAAACATCCTGTGGAAAATCAGGTTCTTCACCATCGATTATTTCAGGTGCTTCATAGCCTGGCGTTCCTACCATTATCCTTCTGGATGCAAAGGTTGGATCTCCTTTTCTTTCAGTGAAACCCAGGTCAACTACTGCACAGGTTGCAAGGCCATCATAAGCAACATTGGTTGGTTTGACATCTCTATGTACAAATCCTTGTTCATGCATGTAAGCTAAAGCTTTTGCAGTTTGCAGGAGTAGAAGGGAACGTATATCAGGATCCATATGGTGATGGACATCTTTTAGAGTGGAATAACCAGCATGCCTCGATACCAGGTATGGCTCAAAGCTGAAGCCTTCGATCATCTCTTTTCCACTTACTATGTTAGGATGATCTAAGAAATTACCAACCATGTATTCTCTCCAGAGATTTTTTATGGATTCTACCTGACCATCCATACCCCCTCCAAACATTGGTGGATTTATGCCTTTTATTACTTCTGTATTCCCATCAGGGGTTGAGCCCCAGTAGATTGGCTTATCAGGATGTTTATAAGAAATATTATATCCTCCAATGTTCATATTTGATACTTTTTTGAGTCTCATGAGTTATCCACCTAGTAGAAGTTGAATTAGTGTTTTTCTTTTATTGTCTTCATTTGGCAAAACTATACAAATTATATAAAAGGCATATACTAAATGGGTTGGGGGTTATTTATAAACCTTTGGTTTTTAACTGATTTTAGGACTTTTGTGGGACAAAACCACAAAGTTTATATACCAATCCCAATCCTTAGATTATGTAAGAGATAATACAGGTGAAATATACGCAATGAATAAAAGATTAAAAAAGGAGATTCATTTTCTGAGTAAATCTGCTTCAATCATATTGCGGAAGTGAACAATATGACAGAAGTAGTTAAAGAGATTCTTAAGGTTGAGCGGAAAGCTCAAGAGGTTCTTCAAGAGGCTGAGAAGAAAAAGGCTAAAATCATAGCTGAAGCCAAAGAAAAAGCAGTTGCTGAGCTTAATCAGAAGAAAAAGGAGAGCGATGCTAAGATCAATAATGAGACTCAGAGTCATCTACAGGAAATTGAAAAGAAGAAAAAAGAGATCCAGGAGAGATATTCAAAGCAAGTTGATCAGGTTGAGATCAAGTCTGAGAAAAACATCAAAAAAGGCGTTGATTTATTGCTTAAACACATTCTCGAGGGGGATAAAGAATGATTACCCCTGAGAAGATGTCAAAGCTGCGAATAATTGTTCCAAAAAGCGCTGGTTACAAAATTATCAATAAATTGTATAATCTTGAATTATTGCATATCAAGCCTTATGAAGAAGGAAAGATTCAAGGGGTTGAGTCAGGCAAGCCACTATTAGAGGCTGAAGAACTTTCCAAGGCTCTGCTTACTGTTCGAGCATTAAAAACAATCATGGAATTAGAGAAAAAATCTGATCCAATGGATAGTGAATCACTAACTCCAGAGCAGTTTACCAAAATTCAGGATTCTATTCAAAAGATACATGATCAGTATTCAACTTTGGAGAAACGCAAAAAACAGGAAAAAAAGCAAGTTTCCAGCTTAACAACCAAGGTAAAGATACTTAAAACACTGCAAAATCTGGGAATTGATAATGAAGAGCTTAGCAGTTTATCTCTAGTTACTAATCATATTGGAAGAGTAAAGCAGGAACAGGATTTACAAGCGTTAAAGAATATTAAAGGCGCTGTTATTAAAGAAGTGAATCTTGGCGAGGATGTTCTTATTGTTTTATTTAGCAAGAAAAACCAACTGTCTAAGATAGAGTCAATACTAAAGGATGTGGGGTTCCGATCTTTGGATTTAGAAGAGATTGCAGCTCTTGATCTCAAAAAAATAGTTGAGGATTTAGAGCAGGAAAAGGTTGCTTTTCAGAATACATCCAAAAAAATCATGGAGATTACTCAGAAAAACACCCAATTTCTTATTAAGCATGAAACTCTCTTAGAAGAAGAGATAAAAAAAGCAGAGTTGCCATTGCAATTTGCAACCACAAAAGAGTCTCTCATAGCTACTGGCTATGTTCCTGAGAAGAATCTAGCTAAAATCAAGGAATCACTGATCAATGTTACTCAGGGAGCAGTTGTTTTTGAGGAGCTGGAAAAAGGGCATCATGAGAATGTTCCTGTAAAGCTTGACAATCCAAACCCTATCAAAAGCTTTGAGGTTCTTACAAGATTATATGAACTGCCCCAGCATATTGAGGCTGATCCTAGCATTTTGCTCTTTTTGACATTTCCCTTATTTTTTGGAATTATGTTAGGAGATGTGGGATATGGTATAATCACATTATTATTATTTTTGTTCATCAAGAAAAAGGTGCCAAGCACCAAGGATTTTATGAATGTATTAGTTATAGCGAGTATTATTACGATTATTTTTGGAGGGGTATATGGCGAGTATCTCGGTTTTGAACATGTTAGTGTTGAGACTGGAGAAAAACTTTGTAATGTTGGCTTATGTCTTCACAAAGAAATATTGGAAAGTCATGGTATGGAGCATGTTGTCTATGATTTTCCTCGATTACTTAATAGAGGGCACAGTCATGTGAATATTATGGGTTATGAGATCCTCACAGTTTTAATTATGGGAGTCATTATTGGATTTTTCCATCTTAATTTTGGATTGCTTATTGGGTTCTACAATATTTGGAGGGCCCATGGGTTATGGCATGCTTTTCTAGAGAAAATAAGCTGGATGGTTATGCAGACAGGGGTCATACTCATAGTTCTGACTATGCTTGGCATGGTTAGATTACGCATGTGGGTAGGTATTGGGATTTTTGCAATAAGCATTGTATTGCTCTATATGGGCGAGGGTGCTAAAGGAATTATCGAGTTACCTGCTATCTTCAGCAATATGCTGAGCTATATGCGTTTAGGAGCAGTTGGTCTAGCTTCTCTTGGATTGGCTGTTGTTGTAAATGAGAATCTAGCTAAACCTTTTATTGAGATGGGTGGATTTTACATTATTATCGCGATCATAGTCATGATTATTGGACATACAGTAAACATAGGACTTGGTGTGCTTGGACCTTTTCTCCACGCAATCAGGTTACATTATGTAGAGTTTTTCTCCAAATTTTTTCATGGAGGAGGACAAGAATACAAGCCCTTTGGGGTTAAAACAGCTATTGGAGGTGAATAAACAATGGCAGGAATGGAAACAGCTATAATTGGAATGGCAGCGGCAGTTGCTCTTGGATCTAGTGCTTTAGCAGCAGCTTGGGCAGAGACAAGAATTGGTGTTGCTGCAGTAGGAGCAATGGCTGAAAAAGAAGAACTATTCGGTAAAGGTTTAATCCTTACGGTTATCCCTGAAACAATAGTTATCTTTGGTTTAGTAGTTGCAATTCTAATAATTGGAATGGCAGGCTAAGATGGGAATAGAAGAGTTAAAGCAACAGCTTCTCAAAGAAGCTGAGCAAAAAGCTAAGACCCAAGAGGTTGAGGCAGAGAAGCAGGCAAAGCAGATTGCAGAATCAACTGCAGGTGAAGCTAAAAGCTATGCTGAAGAGATGAAGAGAAATGCAGAGACTATGTTAGCTACTGCTGAAAAAAAAGAACTAGCAGCGGCTGAATTTGAAGGCAAAAAGGGGCTGCTTGACAAGAAAAAAGAGATTATAGATCGTGTGGTTGAGCAAGCAAAGCAAGATTTACAAGAATTGCCTTCAGCACAGAGAAAGAAAATGGTTCAAACACTGCTTAGTAAGGCAAAAAAAGAGATCCCTGTAAAACATGTCTATCTGGACAAGAAGGACATGTCATTAGTAAAAGAGAAAGGGATCAAAGTTAGTGTAGAATCAATGGTTGGAGGACTTATCGCAGAGACAGATGATGGAAAGATCATTGTAGATTTGCGATTTGAGACACTGCTTGAGCAAACAAGAGATGTGAATTTGCAAAAATTAGGCGAGGTGTTGTTTGGTGGCTAAACTACGGTTGGGATTTGATCCATATACCTATGCCAGGATTAGTGTAATGAAGGGTTCATTAATCAAGCAACAGCAATGGCAAAATCTCATTAAGATGGGATTGAACGAGATTATGCGCTATTTGCAGGATTCTGGCTACAAAGAGGAGATTGGAAGTTTAGGTGTGGAAAAAAGAGATCTGGCTCAGTTGGAGATGGCACTTAATAATAATCTTATGAAAGTGTTTTCAAAACTAAAGCGAATCTCAGATGAGAATGTGCAGATTGTCCTGAGAGTCTATCTTCAAAGATATGATATGTTGAATTTCAAATCAATTATTCGAGGAAAGATGACAGGCATTAGCAAGGAAGAGATTTTGCAGATCATGATTCCAAGCATAAATCATTCACCAGAATACTATGCTGAACTTGTAGAGAAAGATGATATTGAGAGCATACTAAAAGCAATTCCTTTTGAGCTAAATCTCGAGAAGGATGCAGAGCTTTTTGAGGTAGAAAATGCTCTTGACAGAGCCTACTATGAAAACCTTAAGAGCTTTTCTGATAAATTGGGAGGCCAGGGCAAGGCTTTTAAGGAGTTTATTGAAGCTGAATTAAATACCCTCAACATTAAGATGATTCTAAGATTCAAAAAAGAAGATCAAGATGAAGCAGAGATAAAAAAATATCTTATCATGCCCGAAAAGGAGATAGAGCAATTGCTCAATCATAAGGAACTAAAAACAGTTCTTCATGCATTAAAAAAAATGAAGTTAACAACTGTGGATGAAAGCGATGATGGAGCGTTGAATAAGGTAGAGATTGACCTTGATACCAGTCTCCTGAGGAAGGAGGCATTATTGATGCATCAATACCCTCTCACTGTCAATGTGATATTAGGATTTATGTTTGCAAAGGAGATTGAGGTTAAAAATCTCAAAATCCTTGTTAAAGGAAAGAAATTAGGTTTAGATGAGGATTACCTTCAAAATCTTCTGGCGGTGGCATGATGGATGTTGCAGTTGCTGGAGGACATGGGTTTACACTTGGTTTTCGATTAGCAGGTATTAGAAAAGTGGTTGATGTTAAATCAGGAGAGGATGTTGAAAAATTATTGAAGAGCGAGCAGGTAGGGATTGTGATAATGGATCAGGAAACCTACAATGGATTATCTGAGGATCTAAAAGAGAGTGTTGTAGGCTCTATTAAGCCAATATTTGTCGTTGTTTCAGACAAGCCTCAAGAGGAATTAAGAAAAATGATCATAAGAAGTATAGGAGTTGACCTATTGAGAGAAGAAAGGTGATTAGAAAATGAGTGAGAAAGGAAAAATATTCAGGATAGCAGGACCAGTTGTTGTTGCAAAGGAACTAGATGCTAGAATGTATGATGTTATTAGGGTAGGAAATGAAAGGCTGATGGGAGAGGTCATCAAAATTAAAGATGAATATGTTACTATTCAAGTTTATGAGGACACGTCAGGGATAAAGCCAGGCGAACCAGTTGAAAATACTGGGGAACAATTGTCTGTTGAGCTAGGTCCTGGTCTGTTAAGAAGTATCTATGATGGAATTCAAAGACCACTAGAGGTTCTTCAGCAGCAGATGGGAGACTTTATTGCTCGTGGTGTAGATGCACCTGGTTTAGATAGAAAGAAAAAATGGACTTTTAAGCCAAAGGTAAAGGCCGGTGATGAAGTCAGTCAGGGCGCTGTATTAGGAGAGGTTGAAGAGACCAAAGGGTTTATACATAGCATTTTGGTTCCTGCTGGACAGGGTGGAAAGGTCAAGAAGATTAATGCTGGCGATTTTACTGTAGAGGAAACGATTTGCGAGCTGCAAAGTGGGACAAAGATTAGTATGCTCCAGAGATGGCCTGTAAGAAAACCAAGACTGCTCAAAGAAAAGCTTCCGCCAAGTGAACCTTTAATCACTGGACAGAGGATTTTTGATGTTCTCTTTCCTTTAGCTAAAGGAGGGACAGCTGCTATTCCAGGTCCGTTTGGGGCAGGAAAAACTGTTTCTCAGCAGCAGCTAGCAAAATGGTGCGATGCAGAGATTATTGTCTATGTTGGTTGTGGAGAACGAGGAAACGAGATGACTGAGGTGCTTACAGAGTTTCCAGAACTAAAAGATCCTAAAACTGGAAGGCCTTTGATGAATAGAACTGTTTTGATAGCAAATACAAGCAACATGCCTGTGGCTGCTAGAGAGGCTAGCATCTATACTGGCGTTACTATTGCTGAATATTTTAGGGATATGGGATATAATGTTGCTATCATGGCAGATTCAACCAGCAGATGGGCTGAAGCCATGAGAGAGATTTCATCACGATTAGAAGAGATGCCAGGAGAAGAAGGATATCCTGCTTATCTCGCTACAAGATTAGCAGAGTTTTATGAACGAGCAGGACCTGTTGAGAATCTTAACGGTTCAAAGGGTTCGTTGACGATTATTGGTGCTGTTAGTCCTCCTGGAGGAGATTTTAGTGAGCCTGTAACCCAAAATACGTTGAGGGTTACGAAGACCTTCTGGGCTTTGGATGCTAAACTCGCTCAAAAAAGACATTTTCCAAGCATTAACTGGCTAACATCCTACAGTCTCTATCTAGATACTTTGGAGCCTTTCTTTGCTAAGAATGTTACGAGTGACTGGAAGGTATTAGTTACAAGGCTTATGACCTTCTTGCAGGAAGAGGATAAGCTATTAGAGATTGTGCAGTTGGTTGGTAGCGATGCGCTGCCTGATAAGCAACAGCTTGTCTTAGAGGTTGCACGATTGATTAGAGAATTCCTACTTCAGCAGAATGCTTTTCACGAGATTGATACCTTTTGTGACCCTCAAAAAAGCCATATGATGATTAAAAGCATATTACAATATGCTGATATGGCAGAAGCTGCTCTGGAGAAGGGCGTTAGGGTTAAGCATTTAGTTGATGTAAAATCTAAAGATAGGATAGGAGAGGCAAAGTTTGTAAAGGATCACGAAAAGCTTTTGAAAGATGTGCAGAAGGAGATGGAGCAGGAGTTTGAAAAGCTTGCAAGGGGTGATGGCAAATGAAACAGTATAAGACCATAAAAGAAATTGCAGGACCCCTTGTATTTGTTGAGAAAACCGAGCCTATTGGATATGGTAATTTGGTAAAGATTCAACTGGGCGATGGTAGTATAAGAAACGGTCAGGTTTTGGATACAAGTGATGATCTGGTTGTTGTTCAGGTGTTTGAAGGAACATCAAGTATTGATAGGAACAGCAAGGTTAAGTTTCTGAAAGAAACTATTAAGTTATCAGTTGCAAAAGACATGCTTGGAAGGATTTTTGATGGTGCAGGCAAGCCAATAGATGGAGGATCAGAGATTATTCCTGAAAAAAGGCTGGATATTATTGGTTCAGCTATTAATCCCTATGCTCGTTCTCAGCCAGCAGATTTTATCCAGACAGGTGTTAGCACAATAGATATGATGAATACTCTTGTAAGAGGGCAGAAGCTGCCAATCTTTTCAGGTAGTGGTTTACCCCACAATGAGATTGCTCTGCAAATAGCAAGACAGTCAAAGGTTGTTGGGCAGAAAGAGAACTTTGTTGTTGTTTTTGCAGCCATGGGAATCACAAATGAAGAAGCTCAGAGATTTATCAAGGATTTTGAGGAAACTGGAGCCCTGCAGAGGAGCATGGTTTTCCTGAACCTAGCAGATGATCCTGCTGTTGAAAGGCTTATTACACCAAGAATGGCATTAACAGCTGCTGAATACTTTGCTTATGAGCATAATGCCCACGTTTTGGTTATCCTCACTGATATGACTAATTATTGCGAGAGTCTTCGAGAGATTGGGGCAGCTCGTGAGGAAGTGCCTGGTAGAAGAGGTTACCCAGGTTACATGTATACTGATCTTGCTATGATCTATGAAAGGGCTGGAATGATTAAGGGAAGAAAAGGTAGTGTTACACAGATTCCTATCCTAACAATGGTTGGTGATGATATAACTCATCCTATCCCAGATTTAACAGGATATATTACTGAAGGCCAGATTGTATTATCAAGAGAGCTGCATAGAAAAGGTATCTATCCACCTATTGATGTTTTACCTTCATTGTCAAGATTGATGAATCTTGGTATTGGAGAGGGAAAAACAAGAGAAGATCATAAAATGGTTTCAGATCAAGCCTATGCAAATTATGCAGAAGGAAGAGATTTAAGAGGATTGGTAGCGATTGTAGGAGAAGAGGCTCTTTCTGATAGAGATAAAAAACTATTAAAGTTTGCAGAGGAGTTTGAAGCTCAATTTGTTACTCAGGATAGAAGAGAGGATAGAGAGATAATCAAATCCTTGGGTCTTGGATGGGAACTATTGAGCAAAATTCCTAAGAGAATGCTTACCCGTATATCTCCAGAGCTAAAGAATAAGTTTTGGAAGGGAAAAGAGGAATAAATCAGGTTAATATGGTACTTGATATCAAACCAACAAGATCTGAATTGATCAAATTAAATAAGTCCATTAAGTTAGCTAAATCAGGTCATAGTCTCTTGAAGAAAAAAAGAGATGGCATGATTATGGAGTTTTTTGAGATTTTAAAGAATGCAAAAAGTGTTAGGGGAAACCTTGCAAAGACATATGTTGATGCCCAGAAGAAGATTAATATTGCAAGAACACTCTACACTGATTTAAAACTGACAAGCCTTGCATTTGCGATCCATGATAACCCAGAGGTTAAGGTCAAGGAAAAGAACATCATGGGTGTAAAGGTTCCTGAGATAGAGAGCAAACAGGTTGTCAAAACACTCAAGGAAAGAAAGCTTGGAGTTGCAGGTTCTACTGCTATGATTGATGATGCTATTGCATCTTATGAAAAACTAGTTGATGAGATTATTAAAGTTGCTGAGGTAGAAACCACCATGAAAAAACTTCTTTCTGAGATTGAAAAAACTAAAAGAAGAGTTAATGCCTTAGAGTTTAGTGTTATTCCTTCTATGGAAGAGATGAAGGCTTTTATTAAATTGCGTTTAGAAGAGATGGAGAGAGAAAATATTTTTAGATTAAAAAGAGTTAAGGCAAAGGCTGCTTAATTTATTCTTCTGTTGTAAATTGATGGTATCAAAGGTTTGTTTTGAGGGTTAAGGAGAATAAGGTACTTCATCAGGAGGAGCTGGAGATATAATGTTAAATAATGTTCGAGGGCCATAACGATATTGTTTTTTGGTTTGTTCCAGAGCTTGAGTCATGCAAGATTCTGCCACATCCATCACACTTTTAGGATCTGGCTCTGATCCTAAAGGATCCTGTTGAGCAGCAATTATTTGGGCGAACTCCATAACGTCTCCAATAAAAGTGATCTGATTCTGGAAAATTCCTCGGTGACGCTGGATTTCTAAAATATACGGTTTTGCCATTTCCTCAACTTGCATATGCATGTCAATCATAAGGACATTAATTATCTCGCATTTATAAATTTTTACTCAATTTACCCCGCCCCTTGGGGCGGCTGGGTGCAAACGTTCTTATAGCTTCTGAGCTTTAAATCCAGTATGGATGTAGAACATGCAGCGCATTGCACGTATCGTATC
>JASMFX010000028.1 GCA_030751555.1 Candidatus Woesearchaeota archaeon
TTGGCAAGAGCAATATCTTTAGGAATAGTTATCTTGTACTGCCCATTATTTACTACAACTTTTACCATTCTATATGATTTCCCTTCGTCCTTTCCATAAAGTTAGTACTAATTTAGTGTTATAATAGTACTTAAAAATACTATTAATTACATAATTTAGCCATATTTTAGTACTAATTATATATAAACATTGCGCTTTTTTGCAGAAATTTATGACATGAAATGATATTTTTTTGAAAATCTTAATAAGAAAGAAAAATCTAGGCTTGACTACTCTATCTACTAGAGAAAATCCTCTTTTTTCCAACAATTATTCCCCCCAGAACCAATTTTGAAGAAATCGCTTTAAATACTTTTCTATTACTTACTTAGTACTAATTCCAACTCCATTGCTCCTGCCGCCAATTAGGGGTAACCTAACCCCAAAACCATCTCTTAACCTTACACCTTGCCAGATATCTCTTAAGCTTATGCTCGTTCTCCTCATAATCTTCAAATTTTTTCTCAAGCTTTCTAAACTCAGTGCTATGATATCTTGACCTTCCCCATTTACTAGAGAACTTCAGATGTTTGTGGAGTATCTCATGATGCATAACCAAATCCAACAACACCTCCTCAGAATCCTTAAACACAGTGCTTATTGTCACAGTATCATTATGGAAATTATAATGGCCCAAAGTCGTAGTAGTCTTACCACCAAATACCAGATTAGGCTTTTCTACTATTCCATCAAAATATTTTTCGTTAATGCGCTCAAAAGAAGCACTCAACTGAGGATCATCCCTCTCTTTAGGAACTGCAAGATGCAGATTCTTGATAAAACCATGATACAGCTCCATCTGCATGGTTTTTCTTTTATCTTTGGTGATCCTCACCAAAAGCTCCTGCAACAAGCCAATCCTGATCTCCTGATCCACTTCCTTCCATTTTTTGCTGAGATGGAAAACCAGCTCCTCGCCCCTTATCCGAACATTGGAATTAAAATCCTTAAACCTACCAGAATATTTTATCCTTCCTAAATAAGGAAACTCCTTTTCAGGATAAAGCAAAGAAAATGCCTTCTCGACAATGTTCATATTAACAGGGTAACCATTGATCCATTAAAAAATTATCGATTTGTTGAGCCCTGCCAGAAATCTATAATCACTTCATTAAGAAAACTTTATAAACCCATACTCTGAAATATATATTACAGTGGTATTTGAGCAAATCTACCAAGCACAATGGCTAGAAAGAAAGCCATGGTATGCCTTCTTACTTGGTGTATTCTACTCAATCCTAGGCATGGTGATCGCACTCTTCCTCTTTCCAGAAGATCCAAGTTTCGCTGCAATCACATTCACAACCCTAGCCATCCTGCCATCTCTTAACAAACTTCTCTCACTAGAAGCAAATCAAATCGCAAGCGAAGAAAAAATCACATTGAAAAGATTATGGAACGATCATTATGACATCTTTTTAATCTATCTCTTCCTGTTTTTAGGAATCTTAGTTGTTTTTTCATTTTTCTCACTAGCATTGCCAGAAAAATTCATCCAATATGCCTACAAATACCAAGTAGGCGTCTATTACGGATTAACCGGAAATGCAGGTAATGTAGGATTTTCATTTGCAGGTATATTTTTCCATAACCTTAAAATCGTCATAGTCTCTCTTGTCCTCTCATTACTCTATGGAGCTGGCGCTGTTTTTCTTATTGTCTGGAACGCTTCTGCGTGGGGAGTGATCTTCGCAACCATTGCTCGTGATTCCGTCGGCCAGGATTCTCCTATTGTTTTCTTTATCCTACTCATGATCTCTGTAGCACCCCACATGGTACTTGAAGCCTTAGCATACTTCGCAGCCGTGATCTCAGGAGGGGTTGTATCAAAGGCTACAGTGAGAGAGCAATATGGTTCCTTCCGATTCAAAGAGCTTATGTTGGATGGATTCTACATCTTTCTGATCAGCCTGATAATCCTAGTCCTGGCTGCCTTTGTAGAAGTCTATGTTTTCCCTTACATTAATTTTATTAGTTAACTTAGATGAGTTAACATAGCGGCTCCAGGAGATAAATATTTTTAAATAATAATCTGCTCCACCTCTCTATGCCTGGTCAATCAGAGTCTGTTACAGAAGCAGCAAACCAATTAGTCAAAGATGCTGGCGAGTTCTACTACAAAACCATCCATCCCATTGCCTTGATCTGCCGCCTAAATAATTTCTCAGTAGAATCAAAGCGCCAGATTACACGTGGTGATTCCCTTACTAATATCTTGGCGCAGGCAATTCTCTACCTAGAGCAGGACTATCTCCTTCTCAAGGAATGGACCCTGGGACTATCCCAAGATCCTGGAAATGTACCAGCTAAACTCGCATTAGAACACATAGCATTAACTACCTCTGGACCATTCAACCTCAGGCACCACAGAAGGGCACAGGTCGATAGTTACGAATCTTCGCTTGATTTCGTAGATGCGGATATTCCAGACAGTGCAACCTTTTTCACCCAATCCATGCAATCCAAGGAACCTAACCAAGTAGACTACGCTCAATTCCCACTGGAGTCATTCCTCATCCATCAAGCTCTCAGTAGCTTGCAGGTAAGAGATGAACGACATCTTAACGTGGCAGAGCTTTTTAGAACAATAGATCTAGGCGAAATATTCCAAAACTGGCAAACCCTCTTGGCCAAACACCTAGACAAAGGTTCTGTCCTCGGCAAGCACATTGGTTATCTACAAAAGGCAGGCACAAGAGAGATTCCCTTACTGGGAGATTATTTTTCTAAACAATCTCACCGATGGCATCCAAAACAAAGAGATCTTGCAAAACATATGAAGAAAAATAGGTGGGATAAACCCTCAATCCATGCTGACCTAACTGCCCGATTCACAGCATATGATCACTCATGTGATCCGCTAGAGGTCTACCACACCCTCAAGCCAGGTCACTACATGGCCTTGGAGCACTACGCCCTCCCCTCCACAAGAATGAGCGAGATCCGTGGCTACAGCGGTGTCAAGAGAGAGATGAAAGAAATATGCCAAAGACACTGTGTAGGATTACCTATTGGTCATACGGTTCTTTATGGTCCTCCAGGAACAGGCAAGAGTTCCTTGGTTAAAGCTCTCGCTAACATATACAAAGGAATAAAATGGGTATTTGTGGCAGGCAACTTCGAAAACCCTCACAGTGAAAAAGATATGGAAAGGCTGCTTAACGATCTACAATGGCATGACCATCAGTTTATGCTTGCTGTAGATGATACTGATTATGAAAAAAGCAGTGCCAAAAGAGTCTGGGAAGCAGTCCAACCCATCCTCGAAAGCATTACCAGCATCACACCCAATGTCCGCCTCCTCTTGTCTACAAACAACTGGGAAGAATTTCCTCCATCTTTCCATGATAGGATCCAGAACCACATCGAAATGGCACTCCCATACAGACGCACTCAACGTAGCATAGCATCATTTTATCTAAACCAATACGGGCTTAGCGAATCTGTACCAGACATTCTAGGTGCTATCCACGCCAGTGCCCCTGACAAACCCATCTCTGGAAGAGCAATCGAACTCCACTGCAAAGGCCTCACAACGTATGGTGTAGAACATTCTCCAGCCACCACAGAACCCTCTCCGTCTCTCCAACTCAAAGAAGAGATCTTTTAGAAACCTTTATAAACAATTCGCCATCTCTGCAACTTAAATCAGAGACTACAATCTATGATTACTATTTCGGTGATATAATGGGAGAAGTTAAAAGAGTAGCAATAGGAGATTTAAAAAAA
>JASMFX010000029.1 GCA_030751555.1 Candidatus Woesearchaeota archaeon
TGGATATCGATCCCAAGAAGAACCATCACTCTCAAAAGCCCCATTAAGATCATCAGTGGCGTGCAATACAATAGTTAAAGGGCCTGTAGCATCAAATAATTCTTTGCCAGTCTTACCCTGTTCAATCCTTTTTCTGAGCTCAACCTGAGCCTTAATGCCATTAGGAGAAAGCCAATACGGTTGAGCATCATCGAGATGAGAAAGCACTATACCCTGCATCTCCTTAGCAGCAATTACGTCTTCCAGCAGATTGGTAATCACCCTTGGTCTAATCCCATACAAACCCACTATGAGATCTAAACGTTGATTCAACTGAGCAAGTGTAAAAGTAGCCTCTAATTTAGGAAACCTTTCAGAAAAAGCCATTATTGCTGCCTCATCAGTTGTTCTCAATGAACTAGGCCTTACAGAATAAACAGTTACGATCTTAGCCATCAAATCCCATTTTGCACTATCCCAATCCCGTTCTACAACCTGAAGAGGAGATATCGTAGATAAACGATTGCTCCATTGATCATCGCTAAAGTCCATAGTCCATAAATGACGGTAAGCATCCTTCTGGATAAGTTTGTTTACAGACCCAAAAAATTGCACAATATGTTCAGACTTCCACTCTTTTTCAAGACAAGCAAACACAACATCTAAAGGCCTATACGTCTTCCCCATTGCAGGAAGTTTACCACAAAGATCTGGATGCTCTGATTGTAATTTTAATGCCTGAACCAAAATATCCACATCTAGTTCCTTTGGATTCCCTAAAAAAGGTTTAATATTAGGGTGCAGTTCTAGACTCCCAGACATATGTTCATAGAGTAATTGATAATCTTGAATCATACTTTCCCTTGAAGAAAAATCTTCGAATAAAAATCGCTTATTTGTATCTGTTGTGATGGCCCTTAACACCTCCACCCTTTGCCGAGTAGGCTTTTCCTTAACAAACCAGATCAAAGCAGCATCTCCAGCCTTAGAATTTGGCAATTTCTTTGCATCATATGATAAACCTTGAGCATCATTAAGAATTTTTTTGTCTACCCCTCGAATTTTTCCCTTATATCCAAAGACAAAAGGTTTTACATAAGTATACCGGTTAAGTACATTTAAGAGTCCTTTCTCATCACCATTCAATTCCTCAACTTGTACAACAACAGCAGCAGATGCTTTAGGAGATGACTGAGAAGATTCCTTCTTGCCACAAGCAGTTAATGAAAGCAGAGCAAACATCACTAACGCATATTTTCTTTTGGCAAGCCAACCTAACACACCACCACGATAATCCCTAATCTCATCATTTAAACTTCTAAATTTCTCAGCATTAAGCTTCAAAATCTCATCTACAGTAAGATAATCCTTATTGAGTAAACCAGCACGAGAACACGCAGGGAATCCTTTTAGAAACAAATCATAGATACCATCTAAAGGAAACTTTGCCATCAATTCAAGTAGGAACTCTTCAGTCAAAGCAGGTTTTTGAAAAACATTTGCCTCAGCTGATGCAGCTAGTGCCTCAGTAAAAATAAACTGGGTCTGTTCTTCATCATCCACCCTATCGACTAAAGCTTCAATAAATTTGGATCTGTTCTTAGCTAAAAAAACTGCCACCTCACGATACTGAACCATAGGAAATCCGTATTTTTTTAGCAACCCGCTCCCTAACCCATCTGTCTTCCATCTTTTCAGATTCAAAAGTAAGAGATCCAAAAATGTCCGAAGAGAATCAATCTCATTCTGGTCAAGCCTCGCAAGTTGCTGTTCTTTAGCCTCATCACCGAGATAAGCCGCTAAAACAGTCTTGAGGAGAAAGACATGCCAGCGCCTCATAGGAAGGGAAGAAAATCCTAATTTCTCTAGATTATTAAAATCATCAACCAAGTGCTCAACATCCTTAACCCTTTTGGTGTCATGCCAATACAATCCAAACTCCTCTGGTTCATGCTCAGCTATGTCTTCTTGGATAGTATCTAACTTTGATTTTAATCTCTCAAGCACCATTAAGCAAATTTTAGTGACCTTGGTTTTTAAAGGTTTTCACAGATCCGAATCTGATCCGAAAAACAACCTTTAAATACTAGTAATCCCAAAAATTCAATCAAGGGTGTTAAATTGACAAAAAAACCTAAAGACAAACATAATGTCCATCATGTTCACCATCACTTTCCAGATTCTGTAAATGTTGTTATCTATCTCTTCGTGGCAGTTATTATTGTTGGCGGAGTAAAAATGCTTGATATCTCACCTGGACTTGTAGGACAAGCAAGTCAAGCAGTAGCACCACTAGGAGAAGCCACCTTTTCAGTAACAGGCACAACCCCTGGAGAGTTATGCTTTAGCAGGAACTGTGAAACTGTTAGTGCCCAAATAACAGTAAAACAAGACAATAATGTCATTACAACTACAACCATTTCTGATAGCACAACAATAGAAAATCTCCCATCAGGTAATTTAGTTGCAGAAATCACTGCAAATGGCTATTATTCTGAAAATATCCAGTTTTCTGCAGGTGACGATGTGAATGTGCGCCTTACTAAAAGTCGTTAATAGAACTTAGTTCTGTACCAATCTTTCTTAGGTTATTAATAAAGGCTTGATTATAGTACTTATTGTCTAAACAACCCCAAACATCAACCCAATTGATGTTAATACCAGTTCCTGGGTTTAAACCTCTTTTTCCTGGGACTGGGAATTTTTTTTTCTAATCAAAACATATCTGATAATAGTGGGATTTATTCTTATTTTAGAAAGATTTATAAACTATAGCTACCTATATAGTTACTATGGTATCAACAATCCAAGTAAGTGAAAAACTAATGAAAGAGCTGAAGAACAGAAAGCTGTATGATAAAGAAAGCTACGAAGAGGTTATTTGGGACATGGTAGAAGATGACCTAGAATTGTCCGAAGAAACAAGAAAACGTATTGCAATTTCAGAGCAGCAAATCAAAGAAGGCAAAACCCATACATTAGAAGAGGTTGAAAAAGAGCTCGAATTATGAAATA
>JASMFX010000030.1 GCA_030751555.1 Candidatus Woesearchaeota archaeon
TAATATTTTTAATTTTTCTCTCAAAAGCAAAAATAAAACAATGGGTTCCATATCCTTTTCAACCACAAACAACAGTGTTGCCATCACAAATATGTCTGCATTTACTACCCAAAACATATCCACCTGCATTAGAAGTGGAAACAAAACAATGTTCTGCACTTTTATTTTTAGCATGCTCTCAAATAACTCAATTGGAGAATTAACAATCTCCCTCCAAATACAAAATACATCAGATATTGCTAATGCACTTATTGTCCAATCAGGATCTGCAGCAGTAGGACAAATATTCGTAGACTTCTCAGATGTAGTAATCCAGGGCTACAAAAAAAGCATCACAAAAACATATTTTGGAGAAGTAAAATTCGCAGACCAAAAAATACTTTCCTCTGGAGAACTAAGAATTGAATCTGATAAAGAAACAAGGCACTACTCAATCCGTAATAACCAGTTTTCAAATGTAAGAATTGAAGGGAAAAAGGAGAGCATAGTATCTTTTTACATAAATGACCTCTTAGTAGGCAAAGACAGACTAAATTCTCCAGAACCCAAACAAATAACCCTAATCCTCTCAGTCCCATCTTATAGAGGTGGCTTTACTGATAGTGACAGAGATGGAATACCTGATAATAGAGATTCCTGTCCAACCTCGCAATCAAGGATTGTAGATGTAAGAGGATGTGAGGCTTCATGTGATGATGAAATACAAAACCAAAATGAAGAAGCCATTGATTGTGGTGGAGTCTGCAAACGTTGCAAATCCAAGAGCTCCATAACAGGAGCCGCTGTTGCAGATACTACAAACTGCAAGGAAGATGGCTGTCCAGCTAAGTTCACCTGCGCAGAGGATGGACTCTGCAAAATGACTATTCAACGACAAGGAAAAGTATGCAAAACATCTGAAACCAAGTTTGACAAAAATCTAAAATGTTCTGAATTTGGAGAAGAGTGGATCCTAGAAGAAAAAGCTAAGTATGTATCAGTAAAAGTTGATGGATTCCCCCTTATCGAAGATATTGGGCAAGATATTGCTGAAGATATGTTTAATGAATATAACATCTGCGTAAGAACAGATAATATAGGATGTAATGTAGAACAAGCTAAGTGTCCCCATGAGAATTACCTTACAGAAGAAAACAAGAAAAAAGCATCGAAAATCATAAAAGAGGAGATTGAAAAACGATTGGACCTACCATCTATTATAGATTTTTTCATCGATGTTGAAGTGGATGTAAATCTAGATTCATTCAGATTTGATAGGCCGTATAATTGTTCAGATAGTGAAATCTTTGCCAAAGATAGCTGTAAAGCTGCCATCAAAAACGGCCCTCCTGAGGAAAAGATTGATCTCCTATTCATAGGAGATGGATACGATGGGGATGCAGATCTCAAAGAACATGTTTTAGAGCTCATCTCCTACACTGAACCAGAAACAAACTCTACAGAAAGAACCCCTGATCTTGGCTTTGGTCTTTTTTCAGAAGAACCCTTTAAATCAAATAAGGAAAAATTTAATGTTTGGTACCTAGATGTGACTGGACAACTCAACTATTTTCAAGATGAAGACTCATTCGAAGGATTAAAACCTGGCGATAGAGATGCCTTCCTTGCCTCGAACAATTGTCCATGGTATGACTATATATCAGTACTCTCACGGAAAATTCAATTCAGATCCAGTTGCGTTCTTGGAGCGCCAGGCCCATGTAAAAATTCAATAGTAGAAATTGAACAACACCCCTCAAGATTAATCTTACATGAATTAGGCCATGGAATTGGAAAACTTGAAGATGAATATTATAGTTTTATCGAACAAAAGGAAGGTGAAATAAATCTTGTAAAGTATTTTTCAGAGTTTCAAATAGGTATCAATTGCCAAAATACAGAACAAAAAGCTAGACAGGCCTGGCAAGGACTTGATGTAGGCTATTTTAAAGGCTGTGGTGGTGATTGTGGTGAAGAATGTGGAGAATATATTAGACCTAGTTTTAATAGCATCATGCGCCATCAGGATGAGAAATGTGCTAAAGATAAAGAAGAACAATTTTGTGAGGAAGAAGAATGCCATATAGAAGGAGACCATGAAGCCTGCTCCTCCTTCTGCACCATTGGCTGTCCTATTGGACCTCCCTTTGACCATTATAACAGTGTAAGCAAAAGACAGATCCAAGAAATAATTAATGAGTTTGCCTAAACTTCTAAAAGACAAAAGGGGGAGGCTCTACAAAAAAAAGTAGCACTCACTCCCACCAAAAAAGAAAATATGGGTAGGGGTGGGCCCTCGATACAAGGTAACATGTTGGGTGGCCGTAACACCCAAGCCAATTGACCATCAAGCTTTAGCAACATTTTTAAACAAAAATCGCATAATAAGCATGTATGGATCCAGTAATAGAATATCTAAAAGATTGGACAAAGCATTATTTTACAAATAAAGATGTTATCCAAAAGTCTATCCTGGAAATAATCCCGAATGACCAAGGCTTGCTTATCAAAAAACAAGATAAAGAAGTGCTTATCATCATAAAGCCAGATTTACAGGATTTAGAAGCCTTATTAGCAGATAAGGATAAAACAGGCCACTACACCCTTATTTTGCTTAATAATAAGCATAATTTTGACAAGGTAAATGAAGCATGGAATAATATCAAGATGTTCCCATTTCTTACAATCTATTTTGTTAATCCCTTTGGTGAAACAGAGCATAAGTGGATTATCCAGCCCCATGTCCATGAGAAAGTTTCTGATAGAACTACTTTTAAGACAGGCTTAAAGACAATGTTTGACACTGTCCCAGAGATTAGTGTTTCTGATCTGCAAAGAAAAATTGCATAATGTATTAAAAAAACATTTTTTCCCTAAATAATAATTTTGGCTCGACTAAAATTAGAAAGATTTAAATAATAGTTATTATATATAGTTATATAAGATGGTCAAAACAAAAGTAATACATAGCCCTACACTTGAATCAGTACTTATGGTAGAAAAAACCATCCAGGTACATAGTCAAGAATGTGGAAAATACCAGCTTTGGAAAAAATTACCTAAGAAAATGATGTACCAAACATTCCAAGTAATACTGGATTACCTCGAAAAATCAGGGAAAATAATGATCGATAAAGATGGATGTATTATTTGGACTTATAATCCAGAGCGTATAAAGAGAATTATTGCTGAAAATCTTGTCATAAAATGAGTAAACCAGTTACTGTTGCTTTTATTTCTCAAAAGCTCAAAGATGAGTTTGAATCTTTGCATAAAGGTAAGTTTCAAGATAGACAGTTGTATCAATTTATTGATCATGCGTTGGATGATGTCAAGAACCACCCATCACAGATGGGTGGCATGAAAGGGAAAACCACACCTTCATTTGAGACAAAATGTGTGGTTCTTGAGCATGCTCAGGATACCACACATACAATAAGTGGATTAGCGTAGCTAATCCACCAATTACAAATTGGTGGTATCCTGACATATAAAGAAGAATCCTACTTGTGGAACAAAGATAGTGAAGAAACTTTGGCCGAAGCAGTACATTCAGAAGTATGGAATTACCAATCTTTGGAAATATGATCTTCCAAGTGCTTGGAGGGTGATGTATACTATTGAAACTGATGAAATTCGAATTATGAGCATCATTTTGGAGTGGTTTGATCATAAAGCATACGAAAAGCGCTTCAAGTACTAGATTTCTAGAGCTTACTAACTCAAGGAGCAATATACAACCTTTCCCCACCCTCAACCCTTTCCAGAATTTGATTCTCATTAATCTCGCTAGGTCCAATAAAATCACTGCTAGAATCATCTAAGTATGATTTCACCTCAGCCTTAGTAAGGGTTTCATCGCTAAAAAACGCCTCAGCTCCGTCTGTAATAAAGAAAGCAACATCTTCAACAGAAAGCGTTGTCTGGGTAAGCTGATCAGTTATGTTCTGATAGAGATAAACATTCACATCTAGGTCTGGCTCAGGTTGAGAAGGAAAGCTTGAATTAGAATAAAAAGACATGCTAAAAACCCCTGATTGTGTATGCTCATAAAGCATAACACTATCAAAACACCGTTTTCCATTCTCTCCAAACTCTGTATCACTTACAGTTATGCAAATCTCTTCATAGAGACTTGTTTCGTCTGAAAAAGGAATCTTAAGCTGGGAACTATTCCCTATACCAATATTGCCTGATTCAATCTCCTTAGAGCCCTGCCCAACATAGTCTACCCTGTAGGCAATATTCTCTTTGCAAGACTTTATAGTGAAATACCCTTTATTGTGGAAATTAGGCTCTTCTGCATACAAAGAACCTGGCTGAGGATCAGCTAAGTATCTCCCCCTTGCCCCATTTGAATTATCCTTAAAAACCCTTAATCTTTCTATATGCGCAGTTCCAGTTGTTACAGGAAACTTACAGTTTTTCTTTGTTGCATTAGGAGTGCTAGTAAGTGGATTTCCAACTGTATTATCTATCGGCTCCATCGCCACAGGCTCAGAAGCCTCTTGTGTTTCCTCACACATCGCATCAATCTCAGGAAAAGCAAATTCTTCTAGAGCAGTGTTTAAGAGTTTCAAAGTAGCTCCTTTAACAGCTGATGCTCTGACTTCGTCTGCTACTCTAATAGCTTCCCTTTCCTTTATTGTAGCTTGTTTAGATTGTTCTTCCTGCAATAACCGATTTCTTTCCGCCAAATCCTCTCTAGCTTGTTTGAGTGCTTCCAATTCTTCAGCAAGAACTGCTTCTGCGGAATTAAGAGGAATTTCAGACACTATTTTTTCTAGTTCAGCAATTCTTCTATCAACATATGCCTGGGCCTTTGTAGTTAATTCTTTATTCGTTTGCATCTCAGTCTTCAAAGCTTCAATTTCAGCCTGATACGCTTTTTTCAGAGCATCATTTTCAGTGGCTTCAATATCCTTTTGTAATTGATCAATCTGGC
>JASMFX010000031.1 GCA_030751555.1 Candidatus Woesearchaeota archaeon
CTTTGCTAATTGATTCTTTGCCAAACTCAAAATATCCACATTTCCCACACTGGAAACTAGTCACAGGACTTTTTGCATCCTGAATACCTACACTAACCTTTTTCATTGCTGTTTTGCAGTTTTTGCATTTCATTTGAAATCATCTATTCTTTTTAACATTAATTACATACAACGTCTCTCCTTGTAGTTCGCATAAAATATAAAATCTCTCATCTTTAATCTCAATCTTAGTTCCTTTTCTTCGCTTATTTTTAATAGTATAAATTAACCTAATAACATCACTCCATGCCAAGAGGTCTTTATGATACCTTTCAAAGTGTTTACTCCTCCTAATCTCCTTCCAATACATGTTATGTCAATCTTCATACTATAAATTAATAGTCATTAAGACTATATAAGCCTTTTGATTGTAAAGAGAATATATCACTCATCCTTAAAATGTCCTTCTATGAAAAATCATTATTAATTTCGAGAAAATCGGAAAAAGACACTTTGATTAAAACTTCAAAACCAAAACATATAAAAACATCCTAATCTTCACTATTGTTAATAATTGGAGGTGCTACCATGACAGCAGAATTACCAAAACTAGATTATGAATACAATGCTTTAGAGCCGCACATTGATGCGCAAACAATGGAGATACATCATTCTAAACATCATCAGGGATATACTGATAAATTTAATGCAGCTGTGGAAGGAACAGACCTAGCTGACAAAGACCCTATTGAGATCATAAAAGACCTAGCGTCTGTTCCTGAGGATATTAAGGGAGCTGTCCAAAACAATGGAGGGGGATTTGTAAATCACGCATTATTCTGGAAAGTAATGTCTCCCAAAGGGGGTGGAGAACCTTCTGGTAAAATAGGAGATGCAATTAAAGCAAAATTCACTAGCTTTGAAAAATTCAAAGAAGAGTTTTCTACTGCAGCTGCTACCAGATTCGGCTCTGGCTGGGCATGGCTTGTTGTCAATAATGGAGAATTAGAGATTACATCTACTGCAAATCAAGACTCTCCTCTATCAGATGGTAAAACTCCTATCTTAGGATTAGATGTCTGGGAACACGCATACTACCTAAAGTATCAAAACAAAAGACCAGATTACATTGAGGCTTTTTGGAATGTAGTGAATTGGGATTATGTAAACCAACTTTTTGAAGCCTAAGCGTGTTTTCTGTAGTGGGAAAATGCAAGGTAAGAAACTACTCCAAAAGCCACGAGTTCTACAACAGTGATCATTATAAGATCTCCTGTGAATACTGTAGTTTTGTAGGTCATAGCACTTTTGAAGAATACTTCAATAAGACGGAAGGGGTTAAACCGGACTAAGGTGAAAAAGGTTTTTGACATTAACTCCAAAGGAATAAATGCTCCTGAGAATACAAAAAGGATGGTGCACATAAATATCCCTGATAACAAAGCGCTCTCCTGTGTTTTCAAGAGAGTTCCTATGGTAAGGCCCAGTATGGTGAAGAGAACACATCCTACAAGGATAATAGATATGAGTGATAATGTATCTTCCAAGCCTGAGATGTTAAACCCAAATTTTCCTATGAACAGAATGATGAGAGATTGAAGAAATCCAACAATCACAACACTCAAAATTGTGCCCATAAGAATACTTGTCTTGCTTAGAGGAAGGATTGCATTTCTCAAAAAAGATCTGGAGTTTTTTTCTCTTATGATAATAAAACTACTAAGGAGGACACAACTAAACGCCATGATGATAGCAAGGAGGCTAGGAAAAAAATGCTGGATCTTGCTAGTTGGTTCATGAGTCCGATAGTAGGAAGTCATGAGTGGATTGATAACTGCCAAAGGATTTTGTATCTTCATATCTCCTAATTCCCTACCAATCTGATCAAGGCTAATGTACATATCATCAATAAACTGAAGCGTGTTGTCCAAGTCACCTGTTAATTCATCAAGATTTGCTAAAAGAGCATTACGTTTAGTGTCTAACAGTGCCATTTTATCTTCTGCAAGATCAAGTTGCTCAGTCAAATCATCAATCATGTTATTTGCATCGCGAAGCTCTTGTTTCATGCTTCCAATCCCTGATTCAGCACTAGTATGATAAGCTTCGAGCGCAGCATCAGAAGAGGCTATCTGTGCATCTATCCTGTCAAGTGCTTCAAGCGTGTCATCAATCTCTTTTGTTTCATCAAGCACACTCTGCTCCATTGTATAGAGCATACTACATTCAGCATCCAGACCAAGATCTTGGATTGATCTCTCTGGATCTGAATACTCTCTGAGATCCCTCGTTGGTTTTGCAGCGCAATTCCTTGTTTGTAAACCAAGACGAACAAAGGTGAGGAGATCATCACGCTGGCTTTTTCGTTCTAGCAATGCCTGTCTTCGTTCCTCAACAACAATAGAGGTTTCCCGCAAAGCTCCTTTGTTTACCTGATAAAATGCCTCATTTTGATCCTCATACGCATCTAACTTAAGAAAAACAGGCCTGAAATCATAACCAAAATCACTATCAATTGTAAGATTCATACTGAACTGACTACCCCTTCTCTTATCGATGTGAGCTTAACAGGAATGAGATACATCCTCCCTTTTATTTTCTCGACATTTTTTGTGTTATTCTGCACGATTAGTGCTGCTCTCACCATCCGGTCCATAAGATCTTCAATAAGTTTGGCAGCTATCTGTTCAGAGTTGTGCTCAATACTATCTGAAACAGTTCCCAGAATTGCATAAGCAAGATTTGTCCTAGCGATGTCTACATAGAGGCTTGTTTGCTTGCCTATTCCTTCAAAGATAAGGCAGAGATGATAGTTTCCTGACTTTACCGCATCAATGCAGCTTACATTATTATATGATTCTGTTATCGTAAATCCAGGAATATTTTTTAGGGTATTAATAATCTCAACCATCTCTGGTTGATCTATGTCCTGAGCGAGGTGATATGCTAGTTTCACATGATCAATCTGTCCAGCAATCCCAAACCCTAGAAACAAAACCAGGATCAGCGGACCAACAAAGAGAATCGTAGTCGATACTTTTGACCTTGCGAGCAAGAGAAGATTTTTTTTAAGGATCACAATTGTTTTAGATCTCATTGTTTTGACACCTGTCGAAAGATTTCATCTAAGTCTGGTTTTTGGATGTCAATCTCCACAAGTTCTTCGTTGCAATTATTTAATATTCTGAGAATGGTATCCATAACAGGGGCAGCTCGTTGAGCAAAAAGGATGAGCTTTTGATCATAGATCTGATAATGAGTTATTTGATGACGTTGTTTTCCAAAGTGTTGAATAATTTTTTCATAGTTCCCAGGATAGGTAAGTATCGAGACCTGTTCTGTCCCAAAAAACTGATCTCGAATCTCTTTAACACTGCCCTTTGCAAGCAATGAACCCTCTTTGATGATAAGGACTTTATCGCAAAAGAGCTCTACTTCATCAAGAAGATGGGACGAGATAAGGATGGTTGTATCATTCTTATTGAGA
>JASMFX010000032.1 GCA_030751555.1 Candidatus Woesearchaeota archaeon
TTGACGCCATATTGGGCATGCCACTCTCGGGACGATTATTCAGACAAATTAGACAAGCCACTTCATTATGTTACGATATTGGCTCCCACTTTGATGACGAAACAGATTATGGCTTTTTTGCAGTATATCTCTCCACACAAAAAAAGAATCTGGCCAAAGCAAAATCATTATTACTCCAACAAATTCAAAATGTTGACAAAATTACTCCTAAAGAATTTGCAGATGTAAAATCATACATAGAAGGAGACCTACTACTCACAATGGAAGATACACAGAAATACGCAGATGAATTGGCATTTGCCCAGTACACAAATTCTTCTCTAGATGTTGCTACATACATCAAAAAAATAAAAGCAGTTACCAAAGCAGACATCACTAGAATAAAAAATAAATACTTAAAGTATTATACAGAAACTATGATTCAGGGTAAGCATCAGAAATAAGTTTGTCCTTACCCTCTGCTTTCTTACGAATAGGTGCTAGCAATACATCAATCTCTCGAGCAACCCCATTCTTCAAATCCATAGGATGTAATTTCCTTTCAACAAAATCTTCCTCTAAGGCATTATAATCTCCGTATTCAACATTGCCACCAAACTTCTCAGGACGCTCAATAACGAATTTATCACCAGAATCTCCTTTCAATACAAAAATAATATGTTTAGCAAAAGCCAAAACACCATTGCCTTCAACTTCCCCTTCTGGGCAAAAGGCTTTATTCATTTTCTTCTGAATCTTTTTAAGATCGTCTAGCAAATCAATCTTACTCTCCTCACTTGAAGCACTCATCTTCTCTCCCACAAGTCCGGGAATGAGTGGAGTCATGAACTCAACTCGAGGTTTATATCCCACTTTAGGCAAGAACTCACGAGCAAACATTAAAATCTTACGTTGATCAACACCACCATACTGTACATCTACATCTAAGTACTCTTCATCAAGAGCTTGAAAGATAGGATACAATAATCCACTCAATTTAGGATTTTCAGACTGTTTTACCACTTCACTTCCTGCTTTGGTAGCATTTCGAACGGAAGCATGGCTTGCCATTTTCATAACATCCATCATATATTTTTTATCAAGTTGAAAACTACTCCCTTTAACAAATTCTAAATCTTTGACACTTACACCAAGACTTTCAAACATTCCAGTGATAACTAAATTATAATAATCGTATCTTTTATCAAGCAATTCCCAAGGGCAGTTATCTAAAGCTCCATGCAAATCAGCAAGTAATACTTTTACTTTCCAACCAGCCTTCAAAAAATCTGCCATCTTAATAACCCACAAAAAATAACCAACATGAGGTCTCCCAGTGATGGCAGTACCTAGAAAAACAGCAGGTTGTTTCTTCCCCTGCATTATTTTCTTCAATTCTTCTTCATCAACGATTTCTTGAGCATTTCTCGTCACTAGAGCCCACTTTTCATCAAAATTCATCCTACATTAGAAGTAACTACAGACTATTAAAAGCTTACTTTTTTCAAAACGGAACCTTTAAATACTATATCCATCTAGTTAATTATCAACTACTATTGAATACTAAATAAACAAGGGATATTGATGGCTGACGACGATAAAAAATTCTCCAAACAACTCATCGGAAAAACTGTTGTTTCAAAAACAGGTAAAAGATTCGGTGAAGTAGGAGACATTATATTTGAAACAAGATCAGGTGAATTGATCCACATCGTTTTAGCAAATCCAACTTCTTATACAGAAAAACTTGAGCTTGAAAAAGACAAAGACAATCATATTCTTATTCCATTTTCAGCAGTTATTGCAATTGGTGACTTCTTAGTCATCGCAGAAGAAGATATTATTTAATTCTAATAATAGACTTACAATAACTTTTTAAACAACCTTACATTCTATAAATTCATGGCTGATTCAAAAGATACGCAAGGCATGATGTGGACAGAAAAATACCGTCCTCAAGACTTCTCAGACATTAAAGGACAAGATGATATTGTCAACAAAGTCCAAGCATTTGTAAAACAACAAAATATGCCTCATTTAATGTTTGCAGGTCCCGCAGGGACAGGAAAAACATCCTTAGCCCTAGTTACAGCCAAACAACTCTTCGGAGATAACTGGCGCTCCAGCTTATTAGAGCTAAATGCATCAGACACAAGAGGAATTGATGTCATCAGAAACGAAGTAAAAGATTTCGCAAGAACTAAAGCCATAGGCAACGTTCCTTTCAAAATAATCTACCTAGACGAATGCGATGCTCTAACAAAAGAAGCACAGCAAGCACTAAGAAGAACCATGGAGAATTATACTACTACCACGAGATTCATCCTCTCCTGCAACTACTCATCTAAAATAATCGACCCTATCCAGTCCAGATGCGCAGTATTCAGATTCAGACCACTAGAAAACAAAGACGTAAAAGAAATCATAAAGAAAATAGCACAAAATGAAAAAATCAAAGTAGACGAAAAAACAGAGCAAGCACTCTACACAGTATCCAATGGAGACTGCAGAAAGGCTGAAAATATTTTACAATCCTGCGCAGCCCTAAACACCACAATCTCAGAAGACATGGTGTTCTCAATGGCTTCCATAGCAAGACCAAAGGAAATAAACAACTTCCTCCAGCTATCAATAGAGAACAAGTTCGAAGACGCAAGAAATCTATTACTAAAAACAATGCTTGACTATGGTTTATCAGGCCTTGATATCATCAAACAAATTCAAAAAGAAGTCTGGAACCTAGAAATAGACGACCGTGCGAAAGTTACCCTCATTGACAAATGCGGTGAAATAGAATTCCGAATGACAGAAGGAAGTGATGAATTCTTACAATTAGAAGCTTTATTGGCACAGTTTACGTTGGCTAAGAAGTAAGGGAGTTTCTCTCAGGAAAGTAGGCACAGCTTATAACCTCACCGCAATGCTATAATGTTGTGCCGTGAGAGTGGGCATGCTGTGCATGCCTCCAGCTACTCTTCCTAAAAAATAATAAAAGTAAAAAGAAATTAATTAACTATCTGATCCACCAACATCCTTAATCAGAACACTTCTCTCAATAAATTGGAAATATCTATAATCCAATTCAACTTCAAAGAGTTCTTCAAAAGTACTGTCAATTGAAGAGATATCTATCTCACAAACAACAGTTCTTGGTACTCGATCAAATAAAGTTACAAATCCTTCATTACCAGCACTATTTGATTCCCGAAGACCCGTACATTTTGGAATAGCTCCGTTAACATCAGAAGTTACTCTAACTAACACCTTCTCCTTATCAACATTAGTAACTCTATCATCACAATCAGTTCCTACCTTAAAGAATCGATCGTTAGCCTCTCCAACGTGTTCAACAACAAAGTTTACCTGAATCTTACCACTACTAATAGCAGTTTGCTTCATACTGGTAATTTGAAGTGGTCCACCTGAGTTTTGAGGATCTTTTTCACTGCTAACATCACAAATATCCCTTGTCTCTGTTTTAGAGAGTAAATCAGGTTTAATACAAATCAAAGTTGCAGTTCTTGTCCTATAGTTGTAACAAGCTTCAGCTCTAATTCTTGGTTGTAGAATATTTCCAGGAAGATCTAATTGATAGTTCAAACCAGGAAATTCAACATTATCTGTATCTCCATCAACTAACGTACCATCAAAGTTTTTCTTAGTACTGTCCATAGGAGGGATAGGTCGTTCTAAATCTGCCTGTCCACTTAATCCAAAGTCAACAGGATTGATTCCAGTTACTCGAATAAATCCATCTCCTACATCAACATCGTCTTCTCCCAGGTTTTCTAGTTGAACAACAACGCCGAAAGGATAATTCTTATTATCAAAAATCTCATCTGGAGGACTTCCATCTAAAAATTCCATCTGCAGTCCATTCTCTCCACCTCTAAAAGGTGTTTTATCAGGACCCACAGTACCAGTATTACTACCACCGGTACAAGCTACAAGCAACATAATGCTAACAGTCAATAAAAGTAAAGTTTTCCTCATTTTTTGTCCTCCAAAGTAATATATATCTATTTTTCATATTACGGCTATTTAAAGATTTCCATCATATGGGTAATTCTAAGGAATCTGTATAATATTCACACTTTTACTTACTGAATCTCGATAACCGTAACTTAATTGTACTCTCAAAGGACTGGTAAAAGCAGGTTGGTTAATATCTCGTAATTCGCACCGAATAATGCCACTTCCTCGTAAACTTCCACCCACAGCTCCCGTTCTATCAGATTTAATCCGAATATGGCCATTTTCCAAAGGTTTACAGCTACTCCTAATATCAGTAGTCCCTAATTTCAATTCATCCAATCGTACCAAATTAATATCATTATGATCCAAACCGTCAATATTGTACGGATTACACCTATCTAAAAAGTTCAATCCTGGTTTGTACGCTAACCCTCTACCTACATTTTCAACAGTAATCTCAAATCGAGTAATTCCAGGACTTGGCTCTACATCCACCCTAGTAACGGCAACAGGTCCTCCTTGACTCCCTTTAAGATTCTTAGGACTTTGATCCCCTCTACACACCTTTTGTGTCTGACTGACTGAATACGGATCTCCATCAATACACACTTCAGGATTAGCAATCGTTTCATACCCATAACAGGCAGTAACCAACAAATTAGGTTCATATTGCTCAATATTTCTACTTCTCAAATCTCGAACATTACCTACAAAATTGACAACGGTAAAAGCACCTTCTGGCAAATCAATATCTCTCCCTTCTAAAGCCTCTAACCGTTCACCAAAAGTACTAATTCCTGTAACAAGACTAGGATCAAATCCACTCAAATACATAAATGCTTGTCCATCTTCAATATCAGTAGCTCCATCATTATGTACCTCAACTAACACATTAAGAGGTTCATCATCAAATTGTCTCAAAGGAGGATTATTTTGAATCATCCTTAATTCCAATCCAACACTACCCGTTCTAAAATTAGTATTTACAATTCCTGAATTATTCTGGGTACTTGCTCCACAAGAAACTAGCAATAACATCAAAACAACCAAAAACAATAGAGTAATTCTTCGCATATCTCTTATCCCTCATCCTGTTATATAAATTTTACGTTATCCGTCTTACTTCAACCTTTTTCCCAATACTTTGAGTATACCCATAATCTAAAGTAACCACAAGAGGTGCTGTATAACTTCCTCGTTCTTTAGAAATCCCTTCTGATAATCTACAAGTAAAACTCTTCCGTTTTGGCAATAAAAAGAACTCATCATCACGAAGATTGCAATTGAGTCTTTGATCTCCCAAAACAGCATCCACAGTAACTTTATTAAAAGCTTTACTATCCAATGCAGAACTACTACACGCCGCATCCAATTGTCCCACATCAATAATCTCCCCTTTCCCTCCATTGGCAAGAGTAAGTGTAAATTGAGGTATGATTTTCCCTCTATCGGAATGAGGCAACATACGCACCTCAACTTTAGTAATCCCTACGGGCCCCCCCTGTCCACTTAATCTAAGATCTTTCACTTCACAGTTTTTCTCTCGAGCATCCGTCCCAAAAACATTGGTATCAATACAAACACTATCTTGGAGAATACTTTGATACGCATAACAAGCCGTAAGAACAATATTGGAAGTATGTGTTTCTGTCTGACGTTCCAAAACTAATGTTTTTACATCAGCAGTAGCAATAATCTTTCCCCCAACATCATTTCCAATCGTTTTTCCATCCAAACTAAATAATGCAGTATTAGTCCTTGAGTTACGAATATCTCTATCTGTATTCCATCTTACTAATCTCATATAATCTTGCTCTAAACTAACAGTTAAAATTCCATTTTCAATAGCGGTTGCCCCTCCATTTTCTAGACTAACTCCAAGCACAATATCACTCGCCTCAAAGAGCTCTTTAGGGGGAAATTCATCTAAGAACTCCATCTGCAATCCATCAATCCCTCGTCGAACATTATTAACAGTAATCTGCCCCCTACCCTGACTACATCCAGCTAAAACAATGATCAAACAAACAATTAATCCAAAAATTCTCAGATTCATGAAACCTCCTTCACCGTAATACTTGTCGATCGACTTAAAGAATACTCATAATCAGCATGCACCCTAAAAAACTCAGTCAATACAGGGCTATTTCCTAACAATAAACTACCAGAATTGATCGTAATAGGACATCGTAAAGACTTAAACCCTTTGATGTTTTCAAAGCTTTCTTTATTTTGCACCAAGTCAACAACATAGACACGATATAATTTAGGATCACAAGTAACTTTCATATCACGACACTCTCCTGGTTTCATTTCAATAGTTCCACACATTCTATTTTGGATATCCATCTGTTGAGGCATCATCACAGCTATTTTGTTAAAAGCATTGACCTCTCCATCCCATTTGTTTCGCAAGGTAATCCCTAGAGTCAATCTATTGGATCCATCATTTTGTAAATCCAGCTCAATGGGCTGTGGTTTTCCAATTCCTATTCCCACTTGAACCGGTCCATCAGTATAGATTGCTATAGGCTTTTTGTCTGTAATTTTATACACGTCCAACACATTCCTTCCTGTTCGTCTAAAACTTCTACTCCTCTCCTTATCGACAAAATAGGATTTAAAATACGCTTGTGTTTCAAAATCAAAGTCTACCTTCATCTCAACTCTATGGGTTCCTTTAATAAAAGCATCAGCGGCAAAACTACAATCAATATCTTCAGAACTAAACTCTTCAAACGTATAACTCTTCTGAGGATAAATAGCATCAGCTTGAACCTTAATAGCCTTACCATCAGCATCTTTATTTCCACTATCGCCCTCACACTGTATATTAGCATGTATAGCTCTATCAAGTGTATTTGCACTTAAGGTACTAAACACCCCGACCGGTTCATTAAGTCCATATGTTTTATCAGTAGATTTTACAGGTTCTAAGAATACTCCTAATTTTTGAACAGCATTGACATCCGTCTGGCCAGTATATACATTGGCACCTATAGTCGAGTTAAAGAGCCCTCCAATACGTGCACTCCAATTGGTGAGTAAATCAACAATCCAAGCCCAGATAGCCTTCAACGTCTCGAGCACAGTATTAATAATGTCTGCCCATACTCCAAAAATATCAGCACTAACCGGTCCATCAAGTCCAGGAATAAATTCTAAGGTCTCAAGGGCAAGTTGCGAACTTCCAGCGTGATATGCCCAATTGGCAAATATAAGGATAAAAATA
>JASMFX010000033.1 GCA_030751555.1 Candidatus Woesearchaeota archaeon
AATAATGCCTATATCTGCGAATATGCCATCCATTAAGCAAACCTCCTTATTTCATTAACCATGTCTGATGCCAGATAAGTAAATCCTCTGTGTTTTTTTAATAATAGATCTCCGATCTTGCCGTTGTAGTATGCTGCTCTGCTAGCTGCTTCAAACAGAGTGTATCCTTGTGAAAGAAATCCTGCTGAAAGGCCTGCTAGCACATCTCCTGTTCCTGCTTTGGTCATTCCAGGATTGCCAGTATGGTTTTCTTTTGCTCTTTTTTGTGAGATAATTGTATCTGTATGGCCCTTTAGTAGAACAACATTGGTTCCTATGTTCTTTTGAAGTGTTTTTTTTGCTAGTTTTGAATTTTTTAGGAGGGTAGCAAATTCTGCTTCGTGAGGGGTGATTAAAGCATTATCCAGATCTTGGAGTTTTACTGCTTTTATTGCATCTGCATCTATGACTTTTGTGATCTTTAAGGATGTGAGAGCCTTTACAAAGGATGCGCTCTTATCACCAAGCCCGTTTCCAATTAGCAAAACATCATATTCTTTTGCAAGATCCTTGATTTTTCTAGCTTGAGATAGTGAAAAATAGTCTCCCTTGAATTTCTTAGTAATCAGATCAGGGGTGAGTGTGTTTATTGTCCATGCAACCTTTTCAGGAGCACATACCATCACATAATCTGCCCCTACACGCAGGCATGCTAAGCCTGCCAATACAACTGCTCCTACATAGTCTTTGCTACCTCCGACTATCAAAACCTTGCCATTCTGGCCTTTGTGGCTCTTTTCTGCTCTTTTCTTATTTTTTTGACTCATTTTTAAGGATAATATTTCCAAAAGAATCTAGCTCCACTTTCAATGGATCGCCTTTTTTCCAACCAATTGCCTCTAGTATCTGTTTTGGGAGGGTTACTTTGTATTGCTTATTTTGGTCGAATTGTAACTTTACCATGCTCTATTCCCTTTTTTGTTATTTTATACATAATATTATGTATATTTTCATACGGTTTAATTTATATATAATTAGATATAGAAGTAGGTATATTTAAATGTTGTGGTGGGTGTGGGCCCTTTATAGCAGGAAAGCCACCCACCATGCTACCTTGTCATGAGGGCCCGCCCCAACCGAGGATTCTCTTTTCGCTGAAATGTATACTGTTTTTTTGGGTAGAGCCTCCCCTTTTCTTGCAAAGGTTGGGAACAGTTTTACATTTCGGGAAATTGAACTTGTTTTGCTCATTGAAAACATTTATAAATCCAAAATCTAGAATTCCTTATGTGGGACGAAAAAAAAAGAGGTTGAAAACTAAGGTAGTGGAAAGTATAAAATGTATAATCCACAAGCATGAGGGTGTTCATCCTGCTCTGGGCAAGAATCTGACACTTGGTCAGAGATCTGCTGATACATTAACCAATATCGCTGGAAGCTGGTATTTTATTATAGGATTGTCATTTATTCTTGTAGCATGGATTATACTTAATATATCTGCACTAGTCTATCGTTGGGATCCTTATCCTTTTATCCTACTTAATTTTGTGTTAAGTATGCTTGCTGCTTTTCAGGCGCCTATTATCCTTAAAAGTCAGACTAGAGAGATGGAAAGGGACAGGCAGAATGCAAGGTATGATTATATTGTGAATAGAAAGGCAGAAAGAGAGATACAGGATATGCAGAAGGATCTAGAGCAGATTAAGGTATTGATCAAGGAATCTCACAAACATATTCTTAAAATAAAGCCTAAGAAGAGGAAGAAAAGTTCTAAGAAATGATTAGAAAGATAGACTCTATTCTTCTTCCCAAACCAATGGTAAGGGGAGAAGAATAGAGATATTGCTGTTATGAAAATAAAGCGCCGGAAAAAAACTAGTCATTTTGGAAAGTTATCTGAAATTCGGGCCTAAAACCCCATGTTTTAACTTAGGGATACAGGCCCGAATTTAAGATCCCACAAGATTGCATACAATAATCCGAGCAATAAAACCCCACGCTTTAGCATGTGGATCGTGCGAGGTATAAATAATATGCAATCTTGAGTTATTCTAAATTAATTCCTCCACTAGGCAATGCTCTTATGATGTCGTCTAACTCTCCCCCTACCTTTGCTTTAATCTTTTTAGCAATGTCACTTGATTTTTGATCTCCTTGGGATACCACAAGATACTCTTTGCAATGCTCTTTGATAGCTTCTAACGGACCTGCCATGATCTTTCCTTTCTTTGTCATACCGATAGCACAATTAATATTATTCTCGATATAGTTTGTTTTCCCTCTTATCATGAATGCTCCTTTTGCTAAGTATTCACCAGGATTGGCTTGCTTTGTAACTTGGTCTGGTTTGACATAGAAGACCTGCTGTGTGCTTAAACCCAGTTTCCAGGCTCGGGAAAAGGAACAGCAAGCATCAGCAACCTCTTTTAGAGTTTGCTTATCAATCTCTTTTCCCTCACTTTTTATTACAAAGAACGGAGAACCTGCCATGTCTGTGTGCATGACAATATCATGAGGATCTGTGTGTTTTTTAATAACTATCTCGTTGGTAGTTGCGTCTCTACCACCAATAACAAGAAATTTTGTAGATGTAAGAAACCACCTGAATTTTTCAAACCATTCTTTTTTTTGTGGTTGAGTCATAATGGTAGTATCACTTTGAAGCATCTCATCCTTTTTTTCTTTAAGAGCACCTATCTTTTTAATGGTCCTATCGATAGCTCCTTGGGCGCCTTCTAATTTTTTTTTGGCCTTTTTTGCTTTATCATAGTAAAGAGATGCATTTGCTTCCAGGCTTTTGTTGATATCAAGACCAATTCTCATGATAGCGTAGATAACATAAAGGTTTTTATAGATTGTTATTTTCTTATTGGTTATGGCTGAACAACAGGAAATGACTCCTGAGCAGATTAAGGAGCTGCAGGAAAAAGTAAAAAATATGTCTCCTGAGGAACTTAAAGAGTTTCAAAAACAGCAATGTATTTTTTGCCATATTGTCTCTGGGAAGGTGCAGAGCAAGAAGATCTATGAGGATGATAAGGTAATAGGGATTTTAGATATCAATCCAAGCAATCCTGGTCATATCCTGCTTTTGCCAAAAGAACACTTTCAAATCATGCCTCTTGTGCCAGAGGATATTATCTCTCACTTATTTATTGCCACTAAAAAGCTTAGCCAGGCTTGTCTCAAAGCTTTGAAATGTCAAGGCACCACTATTTTTGTAGCAAATGGAATGGTAGCGGGGCAGAAGGCTCAGCATTTCATGGTTCATATCATACCTCGTATGGAGGATGATGAGTTATCCCCTCTTAATCTTTCTGAGGGGAAGGTAACTAAGAAAAAGCAGAAGGAGCTCTATAATAAACTTAAGCCAAGGGTTAATCATCTCTTTAGTGTGGATACTAAAGAGCAGTTTGATGAACCCGAGGGAGAGACTGAGGAAGAGAAACCCAGACAGGCAAGGTCTAAATCCAAAAAACAGGTTGTAGAGGCTGAGTTTGAGGAAGAGGAAAAAGATGAGGAGTCTGATGAGGAAGACTCTAGAGGGGTGGGGTCTGATGATGGTGAGGATTCTGATGAAGAGGAATCTGATGGTGTAGATCTTGACTCTATTACTGATCTGCTTGGAGGAGGAGCATAATGGCAAAGAAAGGAAACTGCGCAATATGCGACATTATTGAGAAAGGGTCTGAATTTACGCTTTTTGATAATGAAAATTGCATGGCGGTTTTAGCTGATAAGCCAACAGGAGATGGTCATGTTCAACTATTTACAAAAAATCATTTTACCATATTAGAACAGGTCCCTGACAAATTAGTTGGGGAGATGTTTACCATAGCTAACAAGCTCTCAACAGCTACTTTCGAGGCCTTGGGTATGCAGGGGACAAATATCATTGTTACTAATGGAGTTGCTGCGGGCCAGAAGCATGCTCATTGTTTAGTTAATATTATTCCAAGGTCTGAGAACGATGGGCTTTCTCTGGATTGGACACCAAAACAATTAACAGAGGAAGAGATGTCTACTGTTGAGTTGAATGTAAAAGAGCAAATCGAAAAGATTGGAGAGGAAGATGAGTCTGAGGTAGAAAAGACTGAAGAAAAAAAGAGTGAAGAGAAAAAGGGAGATGAAAATAAGAAAAAAGATCCTAACTATTTATTGAAAAGCATTGAGAGGATCCCTTAACTCTTTTCTACTTTCTCTCCTACCACACTTCTTAACATATGACTTTTAATTCTTAAGTCAAAAAATTGTTTTAATGGTAAGCGTTCTTTAACTCCCACAATCAAAGGGTATGTGCCGAATTGCCTGCAAAAAGTGGTTTTTCCATCATAGATCTCTGTGTAGCAGTTCTTGAGGATAGTTCCTTCAGGAACTAATCGTTTAAGCATGGGAAAATCAATTTTCTGGCGGATATCATTTCTCCACTTCCAATAAAACTTTTTGTTTTTTCTT
>JASMFX010000034.1 GCA_030751555.1 Candidatus Woesearchaeota archaeon
CACGAGCTCAATCGAACGTAAGACCTTAATATCCTTAACAATACTAGTGAATTCCTTTAGCTTTTCCTTATTGACCGTAATAGCAGTATGAAACTTTTTCCCAAGCGTCTTTAGCAAACGAGCAGGATTCTCAATGAGCAACCGCGTTGTTCGTTCATCCACAACAAAGGCATCGCAATCCTGTTCCAACCTTAGTGCAATAGAAGCCATCTCACCATACTGCACAATCTTCAAAGACCTTCCATGTCCCTGAAAAATTGAATTAGCTAAAGTCAAGAATTCCTCTGTCCTCTGCTTAATCTTAGCACTAGTAACCACATCAAAGGTCTTATTCTTTATTAATCGGCTCACCTGCATTGCCTCAAATTTAAACCGCTTAGTCTTCAATGGTCTCTCCACAACCTCTCCTCTAACACCCTCAGTGATGAAAAACTTACCTCCATACTGCTTTTTAAGTGGATCAAAAAGCCAGAGCAGATTATTCATAGTAAGACTGATTATCGGACCAGCATCAAAAACAATCGACTTCATAATCCAAAAAGCTCCTTGGCAAAAGCCAACCTCTTTTTGATAGGAATTTCCTCATCTGTAAATTCCGTAAGCGTGGTTTTACCTACATAATCCAATAGTTCCCACTGTGATACACCCAATAACTCTGAAGCCCTTCCAACACTTATTCCATGTTTATGCAAGGCACTCCCCTTTTTAATTCTGGCCTTCTCAACAACTTCCTCAATATACATCCCTAATTTTTTGTCCATCCTCCCAATGTTTTTGAGAAGATCTTTAATGATCACTCGATATCCTTCCTCATTATTTCCTTTCAGTATCCGAATCGCCTGGTCCATATCCCTAATAATTCTGCCCTTGGAGCGCTTCCACTGATCATCACATTGTATCGTGCACCGATGGCTAACCTTAGAAAGCGCATACCCAACAACAGCGAGAGAAACAGAGTTCTTATCCTGAAAAATTCCTGCCTGCTGCACAGAACTAATGCTAATCTCTCTCAATGCCTCAGCATCGTCCCGATTTACCGCAAGAACCATTTTTTTAAGGCTTTTCAATAAACCCTTGCGAACCTGTCCATCCATATTTTTTTTAAAGAAATCACATATTTAATGGTTTCTACTCCACTTTCTGATCCTGTATATTGCAAAACCATAAAATATTTAAACTACTCAACTACATATTACAAAAAGGAGCAACTATGATTAAAAAATTCAAGAGTTTTTTGACAAAACTTCTAAAAAATATCTTTAAATCAAAGTCACAGCTAAAATTAGGTCTCTATGGGCCTCCAAATGGTGGTAAAACCACCCTGGCTAATCGTGTATGTCAAGATTGGTTAGGTGAAAATATGGGTACAACCTCTTCTATGGCTCATGAAACACGTGAGATTCAGATAAAAGAACAGATCACTATCAAATCAAAAGGAAAAGAGATCACTTTTAACCTGGTAGATACGCCAGGTATTGCAACTAAGATCGATTACGAAGAATTTATGAAAATGGGAATGAAATCCCAACAAGCCAAAAAAAGAGCTAAAGAAGCCACTAAAGGAGTTATTGATGCTATCAAATGGCTGGATGACATGGATATTGTCATCATTGTCCTTGACGCTACCTCTGATCCCTATTCACAGGTTAATATTACTATAATTGGTAATCTTGCTGCCCGTGATATTCCTGTCCTGATTGTTGCTAATAAAGTTGACCTTAAAAAAGCAAATATTAAAAAAGTCCAAGCTGCATTTCCTCAATATGACGTAGTAGGAATATCAGCTAAATACGGCAATAACACTGACAAGCTTTATGAAGCAGTATTCAAGCTAAGTGGATAAAAAAAAGAGGTGTAGAATGTTAACACTACAAATAGTGCCATACTCAGAGATTGCAGATCTTAGTTCAGTAGGCCGCATAAGAAAGTTACTTACTATTGCGAAACAAAACAAGATTGTATTGCTCCAGGGCAGACTCAAAAAAGAAGAAGAAGCAGAGCTCATCCAAGCAACAATGGAAGAGATCAACAAGGATTTTAAGGGGATAGAGTTAGCAGTAGTTGATGAGCAGTCTTCAAAAGACGCAGGAGGGCTTGAGGCAATTAGATCACAATTGTCTAGCATCTTTCTGGGTGACCGAGCAGGCCTAACCATTATAGGGCCCGCTAACGTAGTCAAGGCCATTAAAAAGGATCCTAAAAAGATCGAGTTACTAACCAGAGATCCGAAACAAAAAAAGAAAAAGAAGTAAAATGCCACACCAATGCGTACGTTGCAACAATTTTTTTGATGATGGAGCAGCTGAAATTCTCAAAGGTTGCGACTGTGGAGGAAAACTATTTTTCTACATAAAGAAGGAAAAGCTTAAACAAATCAAAAAAGTCCAAAGCGAGATAAATCTTTCTGACAAAGACAAGAAACAAATCGAGAAAGACGTATTTGAATTAGTAGGTTCTGAAATCGATAAAGATCAACCAGTAATCCTTGATCTAGAAGCAATCCGAGTCTTAAAGCCAGGACAATACGAACTTGACTTAGTTCACCTCTTCAAAGGCGATCCACTTATCTTCAAACTAGAAGAAGGGAAATACATGATTGATTTAGTTGAAAGCTTTGAGCGCTTTAGAAAAGATTAGTTATTTAATACCTATGAAGATTCAAGAAACCCTTTATTCTCGCATGTAGCTCTGTAACAGCATCCATAACCTCTCCTTTTAGTTGTGAAGTATATCCTTTGTAAAAATACTTATCATAGAGCGTCCGAATCAAAAAAAACATAGGCTTGGATTCCCATCTATTCTCATAATCTGTTTCCAAAAATGCATCAAAGACAAAATGAGCCCGGCCCTGATTCATCTTAACCTTCATACCATCCTTTTCTACCTGTACTTCTTTAATATCTGAGAAAATCATCCGAACCTTGATAACTGATTTTGCATAGTCTGTTAGTTTTTTCCAAGGCTCCATCACCACTTCGATATATTTTCCTTCAGGAAAAACAGACTCAATATTCTTAACCTCTCTTTTATCGTAACCCTTCTCCTCAAACCACTCATCAATCATCTTATACATATCATAAATACTAAAAAGCCCCTCATACGTGAGCCGCATCTTGTCCACTAATACTTCTCTCTCAGCCATTGTTAATACCTGTGTGCACTTGCATTATGTACTGTTTCCATATTTAAAAACTCTTTGCATGAATAAAAAAGTTTGTGAATTCTATAATACAATTCATCCTCCCATCCCCCTGTGATGGTTTTATGCAGAACATACTTATTCATCCAATCCTGTATAGCAACCACAAACTTGCTCCCAGTAAACATATTCTGCCAATCTAATTCAACCTTTCCGCTGAATTCAATAAAAAGCCTTGCCTGAACCATTTTCTTTTTCTTGCCGTCTTTAACAACCTCTACCTCCTTAATATCCCAGACGTGCCAATAAACATAAATCCAGAATTTCACATAAGCATTTACCTTTCTCCAGCCATACCATCCTAGCTCCTGCTCAAATCCTAGTGGGCTAGGCACTTTATGCTTAAATACTCTTTCATGAAACTCATAGCCCTGATCTTCAAACCATTGCACCATTAACTGATACAATCCTTCATAATCCCATACACCTCTATACTTAAGGTTCATGGGAAAAGGCATAGGCCTATCTAAACTTACCATAATCACACTCTGAAAAACCTATTATAAATACTTTGTGGTATCTTCGTGTCTCTAATTGAATTCCTTATTATAGTAGAATTTCTGACCTTCTGGCTCTGGAAGATAGGTTTTTAGCTTCATATAAACCTTCATAGCCTCCTTAAACCGGTACAATTCATGATGAAACTGTCTTTTATGAGCATAAAGATCCTTTAAAAAAATTCGTTTAGCGAATAATGTATAAAAATGCTTCAAAAACCAATGATTTTTCCAAACACCATCATAATCATACACTAATTTCGCATAGATCTTAAACTCAGGTTCTCCAGTATTAGCCTTAAACTTCATCCCATTAAACATGACCTCAGTTGACTGTAACAAGATAATATGCCAATCAACATCTAAGACATACTTATAAAAGGTATTATCCTGTGGAATCTTCTCTAATCTCCACCAAATCCACAACTCATCACCCGCTTCTTGAGTAAACCTGTGCATGTAAAATGTTTCAGGAAAAATCCAGTCCTTTCTAGGCCCCCAACCTTCCTCAATACACCACTCATGCGCAACCACATACAAATTCTTCATATGAAAGAAATCCTTGTGTTTTATTCTAGTATCCTCTATAATGCTAAAGTAATCAACATTATCGTATTTGTTGTAGACTTTAGCCATACTTATATATTGGAGTCTACAGTTTATAAATTTTCCGCTGGAAACCTTTAAATACGCCCACTCTCTTCCTTTTCCCTATGATTATTGGAGTTGTAGGAAAACCAAATGTAGGCAAAAGCACTTTTTTCAAGGCTGCCACGCTTGCAGAAGTAGAAATTGGTAATTACCCTTTTGTTACTGTCAAGCCCAATTCTGGTGTAGGTTACGTAAGAGTTGATTGCGTTGATAAAGAATTTGGAGTAAAATGCATGCCTCGTCAAGGGTATTGTCTAAACAGCACAAGATTCGTCCCAGTAGAGCTCATCGACGTTGCTGGCTTAGTTCCAGGAGCGCATGAAGGAAAAGGCATGGGAAACCAATTTTTGGATGACCTAAGACAGGCTGATGTGCTTGTCCATGTGATAGATATTGCTGGAGCAACAAACGAAAAAGGAGAAGCCTGCAACCCAGGTGATTACGATCCTGCAGAAGACATAAAGTTTCTAGAAGTAGAATTGGACATGTGGATCTATCAATTAATAAAAAAAGGTTGGGATAAGTTCTCTCGGGAAGTGCAACAAAACAAAGAAGATCCATACAAAGCTATTGCAAGACACCTTACAGGCCTTGGCATTGATGAAGATTTTGCAGAAACCGTTATCAAGAGCCTCAATCTAGGTGAAAACCTTACCGAGTGGAACGACGATACCATAAAAAAAATCGCCACAGAGCTCCGAAAAAGGAAGAAACCTATGATAATTGCGTGCAATAAAATCGACCTCCCCAACGGAAAGGAAAACTTTGAAAAACTGAAAGCAGAGTTCCCTGATTATATTTTCGTGCCATGTTCAGCAGAGTCAGAATTAGCCCTAAAAGAGGCTGCAAAGCATGATCTCATAGATTACATACCGGGCTCACCTTCATTCGAAGTCAAAGAAGGCGCAAACATCTCTGAAAAACAGCAAAAAGGACTGGAATTTCTAAAAGCAAACATCCTCGAGCCCTACAAAACAACAGGCATCCAAGATGTTTTAGATAAATCAGTGTTTGAATTGCTCCAATATATGGCAATCTTTCCAGGAGGAGTAAGCAAATTAGAAGACAAAGATGGCAATGTTCTCCCAGATTGCTTCTTAATCCCAAAAGACTCAACAGCTCTAGACTTTGCTTATAAAATCCATTCTGATCTAGGTGATAAATTCATCCGTGCAATAGACGTAAAAACCAAAATGACGGTTGGGAAAGACCATGTTCTTAAGAATAGAGATGTTGTTGAGATTGTGAGTGATAAATAGTTCCTCAATAATCTCCTCCGAAACCTTTCGTTCTCCCAGTATAATCCACTAAATATTTTATTTTTCATACATTTGAAATCACCTAAGGATTATTCAACTTTTAAATTATGATTTTCGAAGACTTTACGATTTTACATACTGTTTCTCGTAAATCTTTCCACAAACACTGGACAAGTGTAGGTAGCGCTTATAAAATCAATTAGATAGTTTCAACTGGGAAAAGTAGTGATATAAAATGTTCAAAATTAACAAATATTTAGCAGAGGAAACAGGAATTCATGTAGGTGATGGCAGTATGAATATTTACAACAACAATCAACATCTCTACACAGTTGCCTGCCACAAAATGGAAGAAAAAAATTATATGGATCATTATGTATTGCCATTAATTAAGAGGATATACAAAAAAGAACCAAAACCGAGGTATTGGTCTCAAGGATCATATGGGTTCAGAATTTGTTCAAAGGACATAATAACATTTAAGAAAGAAAAATTAGGTTTACCTCTTGGTAAGAAGATTAATATAGAAATTCCAAGGATCATAAAGAGGAATACTAACTTGATGAGGCATTTTCTCAGAGGATTATTCGATACAGACGGTTCATTAACATTGACTGCTCAAAATAATACAATATATCCTCGGATCTATTTTTCTAATATATCTAAGAAGCTAGTAAAACAAGTACAAGAATTTCTCTCAAACGAGGGATACAAAGTGCAAACATGGAAGATTACATATGATCATAAACCGTGGAATGACACCTATAAATTGTCAGTAAATAGTGAAATAATGCTTAATAAATGGGTGAAGGAAATCGGATTTTCAAATACAAAACATCTAATTAAGTTACAAAAATTTAATACTTTACAAAAAGCTTTTTAAACAAACGTAGTTTCTACTGTATTTATGCCTCCGTAGCATAGTAGCCAATGCGGCAGATCCGTTTCAATTCGGAGCCGATCCTTGTAAAATTGAGGTTTCCTCGATTTGTCGAAAATCTTGATTTTAGACAGCTGCAGATCATGAGTGCAAGTCTCATCGGGGGCTTATT
>JASMFX010000035.1 GCA_030751555.1 Candidatus Woesearchaeota archaeon
CAGCACATCTTTAATTTGAGGATTCTTTTTGACAACTTTAATGCTTGGAGGATAGTTAATAGACAGATTTTCAGTGGTTACTAAGATACAAGATATTTTTCTTCTAACAAATTCATGCAGAAGAGCTTTGACCACATTGTTATATCCCAAGACAATGTAGCGTTCTTTTCCAGGTATTTTTTGGTAGAGATCTATAATTGAACCAGTGAGGGTTGACATTCTGCCTTTGGCTGTTACATAGGTGAACTCTGATTTGAAAACAATACGCTCTTTTTTGGACAAGTGTAAGGGTCCATAAGGAACGATTAGGCAAGCTCCTGTCTGTTTTGTTAGTGCATTGAGTCTCCTTAGGAAGTATTGAATTTTATGGAAATTGTTATGGATTTTAAGGAGATCAATACAATCTACGATGATAAATGAATTCTTCACTGTTTTTACAAACGATTCCACTGTTGCAAAGATTTGCTCTAGATCATTAGGTCCAAAGGAGGACTCATCAGTTTCCTGCTCTGTTATCCAGGCAATAGGTGTGTTGACTATGTTTAGCTCTTTTCTAAGCTCAGCAGGGTTTCTTTCAGTAATTATGAAGCCATAGTTTCCTTTATAGAGATTATAGAGAAAAAACTGATAGGATGTGTCGATAGAGTCTGGCTTTTCTATGAGATAGGATGAGCCATAATTGAGGTTTGACTTTTTAATGTCATCTGAGAACTTAACACTCTTTTTTACCTTCTCAAGGTTGGGTGTTATCGAGAGAAGCTTATACTTTATGATACCTATTCCTATGAAAATTGACATGAGCAATGTGAGAAGGTTATTGTGGGGAGGCAATCTTACTCCAATGGCTGGTAAAACCACACCTGTTGGGATGCCAATGATTATTGGGAAGCCTGCACCGATTATGATGTAGACTAAGCGACGTTTTAAGTCGAGGTTTGTCGATGTAAAAAATTTATGAATGAAGATTATGAATCCATAGAGGAAAGGCAGCATCTGAAAGACAAAAAAGAAATAATTATACATTGGGCCATATTGATATACCCATAGTTCCAGATTGAATCCTATGTCTACCTCACCTGGTGCTGAAAGATCAAAAAGCACGAGGTTTGTGGAGAATAGTGCGCCAATAAGGATGAACATGGGAATATACCAGACAGTAAGACCGAGCTTGCTCTTGGAGAAGATGTTCTTTCTCTTGAGGTAAATCCAGCAGAAATGCGCAAAAAGGAAAACCGAGATAATGTATGCTGCATAGGATATTTTTCCGAAGAGGAATGCAGAGCTTTTTAGGGGTGAGAGCCACATGAGACCTTTGCCAATATCCCAGATGCCTTGGAAGAAGAAGAGTAATGCAAAGATCTGATTAACCTTACTTTTACTATTAAGATAATAGACATAGCCTGCTATTGTTAGCTTAATCAGAGCAGCTGTGAATGATAATATGATAATCGTATGAAAGTCTATCATTGTTCCTCCTTGTTTACCATAACCACCAGCTTATCACCAGTTTTGATTTCATAATCATCTTTTGGAAGCTTTTCAAATCCGTCAACAGATTCTACCCCTATAATTTTAATATGTGCAGCTTCTCTCATTGATGCAAGGGTTCTACCTGTAAACACTGATTTTTCGTGGACATAGTATTCCACAAACTCCTGATCAAATGCCTGGGAAGTAGCTGACAAGATCCACCTTACAACATAGGGCTGTTCAGGGATGATGGATAGTAAACGTCCAGCAATTGCAGGTGGCGCAACTACCTGGTCAGCACCAGCTGATTCAGCCATTGGAATATGGTCTGGATCATTAAGTTTTGCTGTTATGTTAATCCAGGGGTTTAGTTCACGAATAATATGGATAGCTAGTAGAATCTCAGAGTCATTGTTCATGCAGAGAAGAATGTTTTTGGCTTTCATGACATTTGCATTTTCCAAAATGGTCTTGTCTTTTGGATCTCCACTCATGTATTGGACGTTTTTTGAGAAGCTTAGGTCTGGACGGTTTTTAGAGATGATAATAACGGATTTTTTGTAGTCATTTATCTCCTCAAAAGCAGATTTGCTTAGCTCATTCCACCCACAGACAATATAATCAATGGATTTTTTTATCTTATTGAGACCAAAAAACCTTCCTATGTTTGACTCAACAATAGATCTTGTTAGCTGGCTCAAGAGGAATCCCAGTAAGGATACACCTAGAACCATCACTATGAGGGCAAGTATTTTTCCTTCTGTTGTGTTTGGAGTGATATCACCATAGCCTACGGTTGTTGCAGTAGTTACAAGCCAGTAGAATGACTCAAAGTAAGGCCCTTTTCCCTGAATCATTGATTCCTGGAATGTAGGGTCTGGTATGATCTCGAATCTAGCGTAGAGAAAGACTGAGACTGTAAATAAGATGAGGAATATAATGAGGAAGAGAAATTTTCCTGCAAAAAGAGACTTTATACTAGGAAGTAGGGAAAGCAAGGATTTTTTCTTCTTTTTAATGTCCTTTAATAACTCCTTTTGCAGTTTCATATTTTGAGAAGGCTTATAGCTCATAGAATACTTAAGCCACCCCTTTTTAGTTAGATTTTGGTTTAAGAGTATTTAAATGTAACTGTGTTCATTATTCGATAATTAATTTGTTTTTTTCTGGATGAATATAGGCTTCTTTGCCTTCTTTTAAGTTAAGATGGTCTGCTATTTCCTTAGGGATCCTTACAGCCAAAGAGTTTCCAGTTCTTGTTATCTTAGTTTTTTTGCCGAGATTCCAGATTCCTTTTTTCTTGGCAACTTCTTCTATCTTTCTTGTTGTTTCTGTGTCTGTAAAAGACTCATTACACTTTGTACATACTTCTGCTGGAAACTGGCCTAAGTAGGTTCCAAACATGTATTCTTTTATTGTTTTTTTATGCAATATTCCTTTGTTGCACATTGGACATTTCATTGTTATCACCTTGGTTTAATTGTAATAATAAAGATTTTATCTTTTATTTTTCTGTAGACAACACAATAATACTTGTAGTATGAGAGTATTTTATCTGGTTTTTGCAGTTCTTTTGACCCTCTTTTGATTGCTTCTTCAATGTCTTCTGCACTTATTCCTCTTAGTACCATACGATCTCTTGTGTGCTTGCTGTAATAAATCTTCAAATGTAACACCTGTAAGTACAATAAGTACAATAAGTATTTAAAGGTTTCTATTTGAGAATTCTTACTATTCCTTGGGTTGCGTTAACCTCTACTTCGTCATCATCCTTGATGAGTTCTGTTGCAGTGGATACACCTACAACACAGGGTTTATTCATCTCTCTAGAGACTATGGCTGCATGGCATGTTAAGCCTCCTTCATTGGTAACAAATGCAGCGGCTTTTTTCATTGCTGGAACAATTGCAGGAGTTGTTGCAGCAGAGATTAAGATATCTCCGTAGTTCATTTTAGCCATATCGTCTGGTTTGTTGACTATTTTTGCCGGTCCTTTAGCGTATCCTTGACAGGCACAGGATCCTTTGAGAATAGCGGAATGTGTAACTTGCTTTTCTTTTTCTTGTTGGTAGTGCGTATCTATAAATTCTTCAGCTTCTTTACCTGTTAAGACAATTGTTTTTTCATTGTTATCAGTAATGCAGACATGGAGCTTTATTCTGTCTTTGATTTTTTCTTTTTCTACAGGGTTTCCGTCTAGGTAAGCTTCAAGGTCTTCTATGGGTGTTGCTCTAATTTCTTCCAACGAGAGGTTTAGTCTGTTGCCTAACTCTCTTTGCAGTTTTTCTATATGATAGTATGATTTTGATTGTAGATCTTTTCTTCCTGGTTTTGTGTAAACTAATTTTCCTGCGAGAAGCAGTAGTTTTTTTGTTAATTCATCTGGCTTGAGTTGTTTTAGGAGTGCTTCTTTACTTTTTTCTATTGATTTTCTTTTGTTTACGATATTTTTTATTTCATTTTCTGGGTCTAGTTCTTTATTAGCGTAGTCTTGGAGAAATTCTGTAAAGTTTATCTCTTCATAGGCAGGGCCTTGATAGACATAGTAGACCCATGCGTATTTTTTGCAATGGGCCTGGAAAAGTTTGTAGATCTCTTTATGTTCTTTTATCATTGATAGTATTTCTTGATTTGATTTATTTTTTAGATTTACTTTTATTTTTTTGTAGATTGTGAGTAAAGAAAGTTCTTGTTCTTCTTGGAATGATGGGTGAGAAGGGAATGTGAAGATATCAAAGTTTTTATCAAAGTCCTTAGGAGTATGTTTTTTTAGGTATGTTCTTAGATGTGACTCAACAAATAATAAGCCTCCAAGGTCTACTAATGGTAAAAGTATGCCAATAGCATATTCTCTGGATTGCATCTTAAGGAACTTTTTATAGGAAGATAGAAGATCTTTGTTTGATTGTGCTTTAAGGTCAGAGTTGAATATTTTTTCTGTGTAATCATTCATCTCTTGCCCGTAAGATATATTTTCATCTATGATATTCTCAAAAAAAGAAATATCTTTTTTAACTTTTTTGAAAAATATTTCTCCTGTTTTTCTCCAGTTTTCAGGGATATGGATATAATCAATAGTGTTGTTTCTTGAAATTATTCCCAGTTTTGTGGTTGGTAGATCGTATTCCTTCCAATGCTTATAGCACGCTGTCCAGATGAGGTTTCT
>JASMFX010000036.1 GCA_030751555.1 Candidatus Woesearchaeota archaeon
CTTATTTTTCATGAGAAAATCCCTTTGCGCCATAATAACATTTGTAGGTCTCTTAATTTTCTCAGGAGTTAAAGGATAATGAATCATGCTGTTTAAACTTGAAAGATAATCCTTCAAGTTCATGCCAAGCCGAATATTCAAAAGAAATGGTATAACCCCTGTAATGGGAATATGTTTAAAATCAAGTGATTTCTTTCTTTTTCTTTTTCGACTCTGGATAAAAAATTGCAAAACATGCCCCGCATAATGCCAAAACATTCCTTGTAAAGAAAAGTACTTAATATAAACTGGATAAATCAAATAAAGTTGTTTAACCTTTTCAGGATATCTATCACCATAAGCAACAGCCAATGAACAAGTGGCACATGCTCCAAGCAATTCCACCTGCCCACACTTCTCAACTCTAATAATAACATCTAGATCCTTCACAAAACTTTCAAAATGAGTATTGCCCCAACCAGACTTCCCATGAGTCCTCAGATCAGGAGCAATAATGGAATATCCTTTTTTCTTAAACTCTTCAATTTCATACCAAAGCGTGGTATTATTCGACCCAGGACTATGCAACATCACAACCCATGGACCCTTCCCCTGATGAACCTTGTAAAATAATCGAGTCCCATCAAAACTGTTAATATACTTCTCTTCAACCATAAATATCCTTCCTATGATCGATTGCTTCAAGGTAAACCACACTATCCTTTTCATCAATGCTAAAAATGAGCCTAAAGTTCTTGACTAATCTAGTGGATCTCTTGCCCTTCAACCCACCTGAGAGACTCTTACCAAAATAAGGATCCTCTTTGAAGCGTTTAATTTTTTTATCTAATTGATCAAACAGTTCGTTATTGCTTTTGTGTTTTTTAATGTAATTGAGAAAAGTATCAGTTCTTTTAACAGACCAATCTGTCATTTTAAATTTCATCCAAGATATCTTTTGCAGAGTTTACTTCCTTAACCCTACCAGATTTAATATCGGCATTACTTGAAGATAATTGCTCCATAGTATCAGAATTACTCAAGATCTTTAATGTTTCAGACAATGACTCTATCTCCTTCTTAGTAACCATTTGCTTCTCAATCTTTTTCAGCTCTTCATACACCTGCTGAATTGTAATTGCATTAGTCATAATAAATAGAGAGTTTTACACCTATATATACCTTTCTTTTTAACAATAATACCAAACAGGACACCTTCCAAAAGTGTCCTCATGTGCTGTATTAAAAGTAACCATATTCAACAACTTAGTTCCAGAAGCAAACAAAATCTTCTGAGCCAATGATTTATGTAATCTTTTCTTCCTCTCATCCTTCTCAAAACAAATCCTCTTCAGTAATCGATCAGGCCAAAAAACATACCAAAAGAGCACCTTCTTAAACCATTGTTGCAACTCTTCCTTGCTAAGATATTTTGTGTCCATAACAGGAAAATGATAGTTATGCTTCCTAAAGTCCTTTGACGGAAACTTATGCCTATGCTCCAACCAAGTTGGAGTCCCTGGATTAGGGGTAAAGGGTAGTAAAAAAACCATATCTGCAAAATCAGAATGCACAACCTTATTGAGACTCTTCAAAACATTCTTATCATCCTCAGGCAGCCCATAGATAAAAGAAGCAATAGTATAAACCTTATCATATTTCTTCAAGACCTTAAAAGCCTGATTGCATTTACTAAAGGAATAATTCAATTTATTCAACTTATTGAGATCTTGATCAAACCCCTTTGGCCTTTCAGCTCCAATCACACACTCAACCAAACCAGCATCTACCTGTTTTTTTAGTAACCCAAGTTTTTCATCACGCAGAACATAATCAGCCCTCATCCAAGCAGTATGCTGTATATCCCATCCCCTCTCAACAACACCATCACAATATTCCTTCAACCAAGTTGGAGAAGCATTCCAAGTCCCATCAACCCAGTTAAATGTCTTCCGTTTAAACTTCTTAATTAACAATTCAGTCTCCTCCAAACACCTTTCTGCACTTTTAGTCCGATAAAGCGGATTCTGATCAGGACTCATCTGAGAAAAGATAGAACAAAAATTACAAGATGCAGTGCAACCCCTACCATGCTCTATCGCAACAAAATCCTTGTGATTCTTTGAAGCTACACCATAAAGCTCCATAGGTAACAAATCATAAGCAGGCAAAGGAAGCTCATCAAGATTCTTAATAAACTCCCTAATCGGATTAATCACAATCCTTCCCTCTCTATCTTTATAAGCCAGTCCCTTTATCTTGCTAAAATCTTGCTCACGAACAGGTTTCTCCAATTCCCTAACAAGATCAAGCATGGTCATCTCTCCTTCCTTCATGATAATAAAATCCATATCATAAGCTTTAAGTGAATCCTCAATCATATTTCCAAAAAAATACCCCCCTCCGACAACCTTAATGGAAGGATCAATCTCCTTAACCAAGTTTACTACCTTTATCCCCTCATGACTCGATGCAGTTTCATCTCCCAACGCAATAATATCAGGATTCTCCTTTTCAATATGCTTGCGCAAACTCTTCCAACCAATCTTTAAGGGTAAACAATCAAGAATTTTAACACTAACATCTAATCTCTCACGAAGAACCGCTGCCAAACTACAAAAAGCCAAAGGCTGCCAGAAACTAGAAGATTCTGAATTAAATGGCCAAAAAGTCCTTGGTGGTCTAACAAATAAGATTTTCAACTATTATCACCCGTAAAAAAAGTACCTGAACTTCTTAATATAATTTACTATTAAATCACAGTAGAAGGATCAAATCCTGGATTGGGTGAAGGGCTAGGGGTAGGGCTAGGACCCGGAGTTGAACCTCCCACACCAGGAGGGGGCTGATCAATATCAACATTACCTCCATCCCTGCCCTCATTAACACCATCCGAACAAATAACCTTGACACTATAAGCACCAGACTCTCCAACACTCACTTTATTCTCAACAGTACCTCCAGAGCTCATAAAAATAGAAACCTGATCCTCCTCTAAATCAGACTTAGCATTAATAAAACAATCCAGATCATCTGAATCATCATTCGCTGTAAAGCGAACACTAATGTTATGCTCAATAAAAGCAGGATCCTGGGATAATTGAATAGAAAGCACATTCACAACAGGCCTCTCTGTATCAGTAATGTTAAGCATAAAACTAATCCCTACATTATCTGTATTTTGGACGCTGTTTTCATCAATACACCTGAAGAAAAGAACACTCCTTCTGGCCTCTGAAGCTAGCAACATATCCTGTAAAAAATCCTGAGCCTCATCAGCAGGTATTCCCAATGCATCGCCTAAGAATACACTAGTATCAAACTCTGGGATAGGAATACCATCAATCTGAAATCCCCCTGCGCCAGGAATAGTAGCTTGTAATAAAGTAGTAAAATTAAGCAATTCCAGCGTTCTCTTCCTAAAAGCTTCATCACTCTTTAATCTAAATCTAA
>JASMFX010000037.1 GCA_030751555.1 Candidatus Woesearchaeota archaeon
GCTTTTTCTTTCCTATTTTTACACCCCATTGGTTTTGCACGCTCTTAAAATTATAGTCTCCGTAACGGAGAGATGTTGATCCTTCGTTAAAACCAAAGAAAAGAACCCCAAAAACGCTTGAAATCATGAAAAATATTAATAATACCCCCATAACCAGTCTTTTTTTACTATCGTCCATGGGTTTTCTAAGATTGAGTGTATTTATATATTTTCTGTTCTTGAGTACCTAAAAATTTATAAATAAGAAAGACATTACTTTAGTTATGAAGGATAGCAAAGCTCCAATTATCGTTGTTTTAGCGATTATTATCCTGTTTTTAGTTGCTTTTATAGGGTTTCAGACCTTACGTAATAATATAGCCTTTACTCAGCAACAGATTTATGAGAAGGGTGTTAGAGATGGACAGCTTCTTGAGCAGAGGAATACGCTTAATGCTGTCATCCAGTATGGTTATTATGTTATTCCTGTTGTTGATGAGAACAATGAGACTCAGCAGGTTGCTTTGGGATTGGTGCAGCAGGGTCCAGCGGCGGGTGGAGAGCAAATTCCTAGTGTAAATTAATTTTTAATTTCTTGAATTCCTTGTTTATAGGTCATGCCCGTCATTTCTTCTAAGAATGCATTATCTTTAGGTCTAATTTGTAATGGGGGGTTTAGATATGTGGTATTGCTCCTTCGAAGGCACCAGAACACCATTTTCTTGAATTTATCAGATTCCCTGATTTGGTCTGGCATTAAATCTAAAAGAGGGGTTAAGGTTTCATAGCGAAAATCAGTTAAGGCGCATCCTATGGTCATAGAAGATATTCTGTTAGCCCAGACTGCCTCTTCGGATTTATCTTCAAACCATCCAGATGGAGATAATGAATGCAGAATTTTCTCACCATGAACTCCTACCCAGTCACCCACGCTAATTTTTCCAGGGTCTGCAAGAAGTAAAGCGATACATCTCCTTGCATTCCATTGATTTTGCACTCGATCTAGATTTACGACTCTTGGGTTTTCCACTTCGTATAATTCATTGGTAACTCCGTCCATATTGGTGTAAAACATTGCGTTAATTTCGTTAGCATATGCTAAATCATTTCTTTCCGCAGGGCTGTGAAAAGAGATTGCTGTTACAGGAACCCCATAAGTTTCATGATGATGAGATGCTGCTAACTGTAACAATTGACGCTCGCCTGTTGAGGAAAAAAGATCTGCGTCTATTTGGATTAATGGGAAATCCTTGAGATCAGGATTTCTTTTTCTTGCCTTGAATATGGTTTCTTCATGTAAGTAGGTGTTAAATTTTGTGTAAAATTCGCCAGGTATAGGATTAGCTGTGAGTAATGCATCGAGTTGATTTGTCTCTGAATATTTACTTACGCGATCCATTCTTATATAATCAAAAAATCCCCCTCCTCGATGAAATACAGCTATTCTCGGTTTACTTGCTAAGTCTTCAAGCTGGACAAGAGGAACCTCTGGAGCTGCACATTGAAGTCCTTTTCTACCAGCCCCGAATAATGAGAAAAGAATTGCAGCAGTGAGAGCTAATTTTATTTTTTTAGGCATGGATTTCTTCTGTTTCTTTGGCATTGGCGTTATGGTTTTTGCTGTGTTTAAAAAGACTTGTATGTTATTCTAGATAGGAATATGAAATTAGGAGGTGAAACACCTAACCGAAAGGTATATATACTACCATGTGTATTAAATTTCTAAATTTTTCATTAAATTATATATGTTATTAAATATAAAAATACATATACTATATTTTCCCCACAATGGTAGGCAACGAATCCAAACTGCAGAAACCGAATAATAAACAGTTCATTATTACTGTTCCTATGGGTCTTGTACTGGCAAAGGGCTGGGAAAAAGGAGATAAAATTCTGTTCATGATTAACAACAAAGGAGAGATAGAGCTGAAGAAAAAATGAGCGAGAGTATTATAAAATTGGAGAATGTGTGGAAGATCTACGAGATTGGGAAGGTTAAGGTGGCTGCGCTGCGAGGACTTAGTTTAGACATTAAGAAAGGAGAGTTTGTATCTATTATGGGGCCAAGTGGTTCTGGTAAGAGTACTGCGGTTAACATGGTTGGTTGTTTAGATATTCCCAGTAAAGGAAAGGTACTTTTGGATGGGAGAGATATATCTGAATTACGGGAATCAGACCTTGCACAGATTCGCGGGGTAAAAATCGGCTTTATTTTTCAGCAGTTTAATTTGATAAACACATTATCAGCAATGCAGAATGTGATGCTGCCGATGATGTTTCAGGGTAAAGATGAGGAGGCTCGGATTGCCAGAGCTAAGGAACTGCTCAATATCGTAGAATTAGGAGATAGGATGCATCACAAGCCTACGGAATTATCTGGCGGACAGCAGCAGAGGGTTGCTATAGCCAGGTCACTGTCCAATGATCCAGAGGTTATACTGGCTGATGAACCGACAGGCAATCTGGACTCAAAAACAGGAGTAAGTGTAATGGCTTTCCTCAAAAAATTGCATAGAGAGGAAGGCAAAACAATAATCATGGTCACCCACGATACTGATGTGGCAAAATTTGCAGATAGGACTGCTTATCTTAAAGATGGCAAGCTCCAAAGGAGGAAAACAAAATGAAAAAAACAATGATAATCGTGATTCTATTGATGTTAGGAAGTATAGGGATAGCAGGGGCAGCACTTTCCACTATTAGTGCTGATGTTAGTGGAATTGTGGTGAGAAATGAAACTGAGTTTGGGAGGACTGATGTGAATTATCAGTTTGTTAATCAACGTCCAGATCCAGCTGAACCCGGGGGTTTTGTAGAGATCCGCCTCAAGGTAGAGAATGTGGGGACTGTAGAAGCAGCAAATGTGCTTTTTGAAATATTACCTGATGGCCCTTTTAGTTTACAAGAGGGAGATGAAACATTAAGGTATTTGGGAACTATAGAAGCGAGACAGGTAGGTAAGGAAGCCTATATTCTCTACTATAAACTTATGATTGCTGAAGATGCTGTTGAGGGTAACAATGAAATTGCGTTCCGATACAGTAAAGATGGGGGAAGGAGTTGGATTAGGTTAGATCCTTTCTATGTGAGGATAGAAACTTTGGATGCGATTGTGAGTGTTGATAAGGTTGTTTTGAGTCCGAGTGAGGCTAGTCCTGGAGATAGGATACAGGTATTGTTGGATGTGGTGAATCATGCGGATTCCTTAGTTAAAGACCTCACTTTCACGATGGAATTGGATGGTTTGCCCTTTGCACCAGAAGATTCTACTAATGAGAAAATACTCTATCAACTGGATGGTAGGGAGAGTGGCCAAGTGTTGTTTTCTTTGCTAACACAGGTGGATGCTGAATCAAAAGTGTATAGCATACCGCTTGAGATCACCTATCTGGATGAGATTGGAAACCACTATAATAAAACCAACAACATTGGGGTAGTGGTCAATGATGAGCCACAGTTTATTGTGAATATTGATGAGACAGAGATTTATACTCGGAAGAGCAAGGGGAAAGTCATTATTAGTCTCTCCAATATCGGCACCTCTGAATTGAAGTATCTAACCATGGAGATTTTGGAGAGTGAGGATTACTCTATTATCTCGACTCCAACTGTGTATTTGGGAAATTTGGATGGTGATGATTTTGATTCAGCATCGTATACGATGTATGTTTCTGCCAAAAAGGATCAGGTTCCATTAAAACTTCAGATAACCTATAAGGACAGCTTTAATGCAGAGTTCACCGAGTTTATAGAGATTGAGATGCCTTTGTATAGTTCATCTGAGGCTAAGAAGTTTGGTGTTAGTAAGAGTGGGAGCCTTGTTGGATTGCTATTTAATCTGATGGTTTTTGTTGTTCTTACTGCATTCTGGCTCTTTATGGTAATGGAGTGTGTAAGAACCCCTATGATGCGCTATAAAAAGATTATTTGGGTAGTGCTCGTAATTGGAGGCTATGTAATAGGTGCTGCGCTGTATTACTTCATGAAGAAAAAGAAAAAATCTGACAAATGATTAAGGATTACACTTTGATTACTCTTCGTAATCTAAGAAGCAGGAAGGTAAGAAGCTGGCTTACTATGCTTGGCATTTTTATTGGGATTGCGGCAGTGGTAAGCCTTATTAGCTTAGGCCAGGGTTTGGAAGATGCAGTAACTGCTTCTATTAGCGACCTAGGAACTGATAAGCTTGTTGTGACTGCAACAGACACGGGTTTTGCCCCTCCTGGGAGCTTGGCTGTGAATCCTTTAACAGAAGATGATCTAAAACTTGTGAGAAATACTCCTGGAGTAAAGTTAGCAGTTGCTAGAATGTTAAGAGGGGTTACTATAGAGTATAATGAAAAAAGACTGCAGATGTTTGCTGTTAGTATGCCTGAAAGCCTTGAGGGAATAGCAGTATTAGAGAACTCTGCAGATCTCCAAGCAGAAGAGGGAAGATTGCTAAAACCTGGAGACAAATTTAAAGTGGTACTAGGTTCTGATTTTCTTAAAGAAGATAATGCTTTTAATAAAAGAATTAGGATAAGAGAGAAGATAGAGATAAATGGCAAGAATTTTGATGTGGTTGGAATTATGAAAAGGATAAGCTCTCCTTTTGGAAATGATGGGCTCCTGATAATGGAGGACACTATGAGGGATTTAATTGATGAACAGGATGAGGTAGATGCGATCTATACTCAGATAGATCCTGGTAGAGAACCGAAGGAAGTTGCAGCGCAGATTGAAAGGGTTATGAGAAGGCAGAGAGATGTTGATATAGGGGAAGAAGATTTTCAAGTAGAAACACCTGAACAAGTCGCAAAAACATTTTCAAGCATTCTATTGATAATGCAAATAATTGTTATTGGAATCGCAGGTGTAAGCCTTTTTGTAGGGGGGATTGGGATAATGAATACAATGTTTACATCTGTATTGGAGAGAACAAAAGAGATAGGGATACTGAAGGCTATTGGAGCTACTAATAGGAATGTCTTGACCTTTTTTATGATAGAATCGGGATTCCTAGGAATGGCTGGAGGGATAGTTGGGGTTATAATGGGTATTCTTATGAGTGAAGGGGTAGAAGTAGTAGGGAAAACCGTGTTGGGATCAGAATTACTTAAGGCGCAGTTTCCTTGGTACCTCATAGTAGGTGCCTTGACATTTTCATTTTTTGTGGGTATGGCATCAGGAGTTGTACCTGCTTTACAAGCGGCTAGGATGCATCCAGTAGATGCATTAAGAAAAAGATGATAAAAGACTTTTTTCAATTTTCAATGGAGACCTTTAGGCAGAGAAAGGTCAGGACGCTACTTACTATGCTTGGAATTTTCGTAGGTATTGCAGCCATCGTTGCTTTAATAAGTTTAGGGCAGGGATTTGAAAAGAAAATAACTGAGCAATTTAATAAACTCGGGGCTGATAAATTATTCATTACTCCGAAGGCCCCTTTTGCTCCGCCGGGATCTTCGACGTTGGGTGTCGAGTTAACTGAGGATGATCTTGACTTTGTGAAACGACAACGGGGGGTAGATGATACGACCTCGTTTGTAATGACACCTGCCAAGGTTGAGTTTAAGGATGAGGTACGGTTCTTCAATGTCATCGGGGTTCCTGTGGATGGGATGAAGCTCTGGAAGGAGCTGGCAGGGGACTTTGATATTGAAATTGGACGGCAGATTAAGGAAGGAGATAAATTTAAAATTGTGATAGGACATAACTATCTTGATCAAAATTTATTCAAGAAAAATGTAAAGTTAAGAGACAGTTTAATTATAAGTGATATTGATTTTAAAGTAGTGGGTGTGTGGGAATTTATTGGAAGTGCAGAGGATGATAGATCGATCACGATGCCTATTGAAACTGCGAGAGAGGTTTTTGACGTGGGGGAGAGATTGGATGGAATCATAGTAAGGACTGTCGTAGGAGCAGATCCTGCTGCTGTTGGAGATTTGTTGAAGAAGAAACTACGAAAACATAGGGGATTAGAGGAGGGAAAAGAGGATTTTAGGGTGCAATCCTTTGATGAGGTTTTACGATCGTTTAATCAGGTATTAGGAACAGTTCAGGTAGTGTTGGTTGCCATAGCAATGATCAGTTTGATCGTAGGAGGGATTGGGATCATGAATACGATGTATACGAGCGTTGTTGAGCGTACCTCTGAGATTGGGATCATGAAGGCAATCGGGGCAAGGAATAGCGATATTGCTAAGATTTACTTGATTGAGTCTGGTTTACTAGGCCTTGCAGGAGGAATTGTGGGGATTGTACTGGGCATGAGTATCAGTAAAAGCATTGAACTGCTTGTTCGAAAGGTGTTGCTTTTTGAATTTATTGAGATATTTTTCCCATGGTATATGATCCTTGGTGTTGCATTATTTGCTTTTATTATAGGGGCTGTTTCAGGTGTGTTGCCTGCGATACATGCTGCTAATTTAGAACCTGTGGATGCTCTGAGGTATGAATGAAAAAATTTAGTAAGTTATTATTTGCGAATCCAGGAATTCCTCTTAGTAGT
>JASMFX010000038.1 GCA_030751555.1 Candidatus Woesearchaeota archaeon
AGACCATAACTAGATATTTTGAGGTGGAAGATGATGAATATGATGATGATTTGTCAGAAGATCTTGATGCTTGGTTAGTTATTAATTTTGTTGATGATAGAGAAGATAAAGAAGCAGAAATTAATGTTAATGGTCATGTTACAATCCTCGATCAGCGGGAGAGAGAGTATCGAAGGAAAATAAACAGTTGGATTGAGAGAGAGAATAATTATGTTGGCATAACTCCACTTTCCACATTGTATATTGTTGATATACAAGTGGATCTTGTGTGATTTAGGTTTTCTCCGAGAAGAGGTGTTGAATGGTTTGGAGGCATATCAAAGGAGCTGCAGGATGGGGTTTGCGCGGTACGAAGAGAGTTGTTGGCGGTGGTATGCAGGGTGCTGGAAAAACTGTTCAATTCGTTAAAGCTGCTCCAGGAAAGGTAGCAGGAGCAATTGATTCTACTAAGGAAAAATATGATCATTTGTTTCATTATGATTGGTATTTTTTAGTAGCCATGATTTTTCACTTCTCTGTTGATGGCTTATCAAGTTTTCAGGCAGGTGCAGCTTATAGGTTTACTTTCTACTTTTTTATGGCCATTATAGGCTGGATTATGGTTTTTGAGCCGCACAGATCAGTGCATAGTTTTTTTAGATCTACGATATTGGCGGCCACAGCTTTCTTTCTGCCCTATATCCTCAATATAAGCTATTTGGCTAATTCACTAGGACCGAGAAATATTGATATTATTCTAGCGATCATGCCGGTTTACCTTATATTTTTCTTTTTTATAGAACCTGATTTGCTTTCTGATAGGATGACCTTGATTCGAGAGATTTATATCTGGATCTTTATCATTGTGGCTGTTAGCTGGATGTATCAAGTTGGCAGTTCTCAGGTTGCTTTTGGGATTCCAGAATTTCTACCTGGAATAGGAGGACCCGCTTATGCAGATATATTTGGTGTATGGGGAGACATTTTTAAGACTGTCTACGACACCGGGGGTGATATGCTTGGATGGGCTTGGAAATGGGTGTGGACGCCTGTCAAGAGCTTTAAAGCGATGTTTAACCAGACGCTCAATCCCCAATACTATGCTGGCACTACAGATACCAAGGCAAAGGAGAAGCTTGGTGTAAGGCTGGAAAAGTTGCAGGCAACAGATAGAACATTCTTTGAGGGAGAACCTATTGGGATTTATGCATCATTGGTTGCGAATACGCTTGACAAGCCTATTGAGGCTACTATCTCTTGTAAAGCTAAATCTGGCGAGGAAGAAGAAGAGGGAGATTATGATATTGTTGTTGATCCGAATGATATCTATCCCCAAGTGGAATATGTGTTTGAGGACTATAGTCAAGAGGAGATTGACTGCACTTTTCCAATGGGAGCCTTTAACAAAGGGAATCACAAGGTTAGTATGTTTGTAGACTTTGATTTTGAGACACAGGCATATCTTAAAACCTATTTTGTTGATAGAGAACGTTCAAGGGCATTGGCACGGGATGGAAAGAATATTTTAGATGTTTTTAGAATTACTGAGAAAAATCCAAAGGCCATTTTTTCAGATGGCCCACTAAGCGTTGGTATTAGTATTGGAAGGGAACCTCCTATGCAACTTGATCTCGCCAATACAGACAGGAATAGGCTTACGCTTGGTATCACCTTACGAAACAGATGGGAAGGTGTAATTCAGCAGTTGGATAAGCTGGCAATTATGATGCCTAATGCTCTGACAATAAGCTCAAGAAGGTGTGGAAGTATTGAATTCCAAGAAGGAAGTTGTGCAGATATGAAGTTATCCTGTGATTCAAATGCTTATCGAGTATATGTATTAGGTTCTGAAGAATCATACGATTGGTTTGCAAATATCAAGGATTATAAAACTCTTAGGTGTCCTGTTGATATTAATGCAGGAGGATTATTAGTTGGAGCTACTCCTTTAATCACTGAGTTTTTTAGGATTAATGCTGAGTATCACTATACTCTCCAAAAAACAACAAATGTAGTAGTAAGAGCTGGGGCCAATGAAGCATCGTAATGTTTTAGTATTATTGATTCTCATAGGGATTCTTCTAGGGTGTGATAGCCCTCTCTCTGGGGGTTATGTAGGTAATGTTGATTTGTATAAGGGAACAAATGGGGTTGTGTTGGGGCTTATAGAAGAATTTCCTCCTAAAGTTGTATTTGAGGGGGCTGACTTAGTCATGGCCTTGGAACTTGAGAATAAAGGGGCATTTGATGTGGATAATGGAGTTCTAGCCTTAAGCCTGGAACAAGATTACATGAGACTAAATGCTTGGAATCATGATAATAAAAAGAAATCCTCTGCTAATAAGAATATTGCAAGTTTTACAATAAGGGGAAAGAGCTTTGGAAGTCCTGTTGGAGAGACTAAGGTGATTACTGCGAATCTTGATTCCTTGATACTTGAGAGACAGACAGAAACTCATACATCAAATATGGTTGTTACTGCTTGTTATCCCTATACTACCCACTTTGAAGAAAATATCTGCATTGATACTAATATTTTTTCACCTAGCCCTGTTGAGAAGAACTGTAAGATTAGTGATTCCTCATTTAGTGGCCAGGGAGCTCCTGTTGCAGTGGTTAAGCGCAAGTCAAAAATGATTCCAAGACCTGATGGTAAAAGTGTAGATCCGAGTTTTACCCTTACCTTAAAGAATGTGGGAAAAGGAGAGATTATTCATGAACAGGCTTATTCACAAGCTTGTTCCTCAGGTCCATTAACTAAAAAGGATTTTAATCGAATTATTGTGGAAGCAGAGTTAGCTGGAAGAACGTTGCGATGCAGACCTGAAGAATTTCAATTAACCTCTCAGAGGGATTCTATTACCTGTGACTTTCCTGCAGGAATTAGCACTACTCTTGGAAGTTATATCACCCCTCTTGTCGTGACTTTACGTTACGGTTATACTGAAAGCATATCCAAACAGATTGAGATAAGAAGATTAGGGCCATAAGATTTATATATGTTGATTAGAGGATAGTATACAATGAAAAAAAAATTGGTTTTTTTGCTCATTTTGGTAATTATTTTAAGTTCTTGTAGTGGTTTTGGTGGAAAAGGTGGTAGAAGAAGTGGCACTGCGAATGAAAATTTTCGAACTGGAACTGACGGTTTGGTGATGCGTTTTTTGGATAATGCACCCCCACCAAAGCAGTATGATGAAGAGCCATTGAATGCTTTGATTGAATTGCACAATGATGGAGCTACAAATATCCAAGATGGTGGAGGAACCTTATATTTATCAGGTTTTGATCCCTCTCTTATCACTGGAGTTGAGACAACTGGTACAAGGATAGGAGACTTAGAAGGAAGAGATTTTGATTTTCCCGATGGAGGATTTGATGTTATTAATTTTCAAGCTAATGTAAGAGATCTTAGGCAGAGGAATATAGAGAGATACGAACCTACTTTGTTGGTTACAGCATGTTATGATTATGAGACTATTGCAAACCCAGAGGTTTGTATTGATGGGGACCCTTATAGTATAAATTTTCAGCAAAAGGTTTGTTCTTCATCCGAGGTAAATAATTTTGGAGGAGATCAAGGCGCTCCTGTTGCTGTTACAAAGGTTTCAGTGGAGGCAGCACCTAGAAAATCACGATTTGACATTACTGTAGAAAATGTGGGAGAGGGACTTGCATTTCAGCCAGGAGGTACTTTTTTGGATAAATGTAGTCCTTATCATGATGATGGATTAGATCATAATGATATTAATCTAGTGCTTGTAGAAGAGGTAAAACTTGGTAATGTGGATATTAAAACTAGTTGTAAGCCTTTAGAGCAAGGAAATTTGCTTAGGATTAAGTCTGATCAGTCTGGTGCAAGTGGGGCTGCTATTAGAGGATCAGGCATTATGCGGTGTGAATTATCAGGCATAACTCAACCTGCTTTTACAAGTCCATTGCGGATAAAGTTGGCTTATGGTTATAGGGATTCTATCCAAAAGGACATACAGATCATACAGATACCTTAATTCTGGAAAGATATTATAGAAATCTTTATATATGAGAGTTACAGAATATGGAATATACTACTATGGAGGCTTAAAAAAATGAGGAGATCTTGGATTATACTAGCGGTTACATTATTATTTCTTGTAGGATGTGGAAGTGGAACATCATCAACAAGTACTGGACCAGAGAAAACCCCCTTTCATGGAGGAGAGACTGGTTTATCAATGAGATTTTTGGAAGGAAGTCCTCCTGATGAGGTATTTGACAATCAAAAGTTTCCTTTTGGCATAGTAGTTCAGTTAGAGAATCTAGGTGAGGATGAAATTGAGGCTGGAGATGGAGAAATCGTCATCATTGGTATTAATCCTATTGATTTTGGAGTTACTCAAGCTGATTTGGAAGAACCTATTCCTGTTATGAGGGCAACAAAGAAGAATTTTGATGGTACTATTGTTGATGGGGATAAGAATAATGTGGAGTTTGGTGGACTAAATTATCAAATCGATTTACCAGGTAATATTTTACAGCCAAGGATAAGGGCTGATGCGTGTTATAACTATAAAACAAGAACTGCTACTCTTATCTGTTTGAAACCAGATTTGTTAGCACAGACAGAGATAAAAGAGGTTTGTGAGATAGCAGAGGAGAAGGATCCACAGAACAGTGGAGGACCTATCCAGATCACTGAGTTACGACAGACAGCTATTAGCTCTGATAAGATACAGGTAGCGTTTGTTGTAGAGCATGTAGGACCACCAAATGATAGGTTCTATAAGCTAGGAACTGACTGTGATGATAGAGTAACTAACATTGACAAGGAAAAGGTTAAGGTTACTGTTACCTCAGATGTGAATGGTGCTATACCTTCATGTACTGGATTACAGGATGCAAATGCTAACCAGAACAGTGGATTTGTCACTTTGTTTGACAGAGTGCCTCGAACAGTTATCTGTGAGATAGTGATGCAGTCTGTAACAAACACCTTTGAAGAAGTCTTTGAGGTAGATCTAGAGTATCGGTACCAGCAGTTTATTGAGAAATCAATACTCATTAAGGATGTTGGCGGACCTGATGTATAAAAAGACTTTTTGATTTTATTATTTTTTTCTTCTTAAATTTTATGTTGTGAGTGTGAATTGGGATAGTAATGCTTCTAACTGAATAAATTCATCACTTCCTTCAACCATTCTAAACTCTATTTCTCCGCATTTATCAACTAGTTCAATCTTTCTTTTGTCAGGAATCTCGAGATTCCAGATTTCACTTTGGATTTGTCGGATGATATCCAGGCCAGATAAGCCATAGGCAAGTTTTGTCTTGAGAAGGGTGTCTCTTGCCACTGTAAATTGATTCTTAACAGCTAACTGTAGAATTTCCTTAATTTCATCAGGCCTAGCTATGGATGCCATTGAGAAGATACTCTCCTCTTTAATGTCTTTGCCAAGTGCGGCGCAGCTTTGGAGAATATTCTCTGCTTTTCTGCAATCTCCACTGGATACTGTGTATAATGCTTCGATTGCTTTTGGATCAACTGTTAATTGTTCTTCTTTTGCGATTTTTTCAATTATATACTTGACATTAGTATTATCCAATTGTCTGAATCTGAAAACTGCGCAACGGCTTTGGATTGGATCAATGATTTTGCTTGAGTAGTTACAACTTAGGATAAATCTACAGGTTTGAGTATAGTTTTCCATTGTCCTCCTTAGGGCTTGTTGAGCTTCTTTGGTTAGAGCGTCAGATTCATCGAGATAGATGATCTTGTAGGGTACGTTGCCGATTGCCTTGGTTCTTGCAAAGTCTTTGACCTTGTTACGAACAATGTCGATTCCTCTCTCATCACTGGCATTTAATTCTAGTAGGTTTTCTCTCCAGTCCTCTCCAAATAGCTTTTTAGCTACAACTAGTGCTAAAGAGGTTTTTCCTGTGCCCGCTGGTCCTGCAAAGAGCAGATGAGGCATGTTTTGTTGATCTACAAAGGCCTTAATTTTATCTACGATCTGATCTTGGCCCTTAATATCAGAAAAATCTTTGGGACGATACTTTTCTGTCCACATTCTATGAGGGCTTTCAGGATTTTTAGTCTTTTCAGATGATTCCATAGATAGAGGGAATGAAGGGTTGTTTAAATAATTAACTAAGGGTTTATATTAGGAATGTGATATTAGGAATATAAAATCAAGAATATAAAAGAGTTAGATAATATCTTCTTCAGCAATAACCATAAAGTCTCCAATTGCGATAACAGCGCTAAAAGGGAGCAAAATTGCGTTGGCCTTGTCCTTTTCCAACTCTAATTTTTCAGTATAAGAGGTAGGATTTGCAAGAACTATGTGAATTAACTCACCTGATCGGGTTTCGAAGATAATATCACCAACTTCGCCGAAGCGCTTGCCTGTTTTACTCACAACTGTCTTTCCGATTAGTTGCTTTGAGAATTTTTTGTCTTCGTCAGCCATTTGTGGATCCCCTTTTGAGTATTGTAGAGTAGTTTATGTTTACTAAAACGATTTACTATTTAAAGTTTTTGCTTCTACAGAAGGTGCAGCCAAAAACGCTTCATTATGGTACTTTTTGAATAGACCTTCAAAAAGAGCAAGATTTTAATACTTCTTCATAATTATTTAATCTATGGATATAGATCAGAAGTATAAGCTCATTGCTAGGAATGCGCAGGAAATAGTTACCGAGGATGAGCTCAAAAAGCTCCTCAAAGAGAAGAAAAATCCAGTTGTTTATTTAGGTACTGCTATAACCGGAAAGCCTC
>JASMFX010000039.1 GCA_030751555.1 Candidatus Woesearchaeota archaeon
AATTTTTTTAATTTTTGGATTCTTGAAAGCCTGAAAATTACTCATCCTCAAGATATTCTTGCTGTAAAGCCAAAAAATTCCAAAAGCAAGGACAAAGCTAACCGATGGACTGAGCAATAAGGGTAGCATGACTTTAATAAAAACACTATTCCAAAGTATCCCTCCCACACTGTAGACAAAAAGCCCTAAAAATAAGATAGCGCCTATCATTGAGTGTGTTGTAGAGACAGGCATCCCTGTTTTTGTTGCAATAACAATCCATAGAGCAGCCCCTAAGATAACTGAAAGAGCAAACACCTTTCCCACTTGAGTCTCTCGCAAAAGCCCCTTTGTAAACACCTTAAAGATTGCCTGGGCAAAAAATAATGCTAAGAAAGTGCCAATCGCATTAAAGCTCGCACCAAGAATAATAGCACGCTTGTAGTTAGTCACTCCTCCGCCAATAATGGTTGCTATTGTCTTAGAGACATCATTAGCCCCATTCCAATACGATAGAATTAATACAGCCAACAATCCAATAATAATGAGCCAAATCATTAGCAACACCCATTCTTTGGATCACAAGCCTTACCTTCTGTAATTTTTTTTGTTGGATCAGTTATGATAAAAGACTTATCATACGGAGACCTTGAAAGCCTCTTTGCAGTCTCAGTGCATACCTCTTGAGGAATTCCTCTCAAAAAAACATGATCCTCATCATCCTCTGCTTTTTTCAATGGACCTATGTAGGTTGCAGTCTGCCCAATAAAAACACATTCTTTGCTCCTGCTAAGTTTATGCCCTTTCACAATTAAGGACTTAAATTTAATGCCTTCAACTTCCTTCCAGACACTCTGCTTAAAAAGCTTGAGTCCAAAAAAACCAGTCTCTTCCATGAGCTTGAGATACTTCTCAGCTGTAAGCGCTCCACTAATGCAGCCACTCCACAACTCAGGATCTTTTTGCAGATGCTCAGGCACTTCTTTATCTGAAACAATATCTGATATTGAGAAACTACCGCCATCCTTCATAACTCTGTAGATCTCCTTAAACACTTTTTTCTTATCCACGGACAAGTTGATTACACAGTTAGACATGACAAAATCAACTGAATCATTTTCCAAAGGTAGTTTTTCCAAATGTCCTTTCTTAAATTCTGTATTATCATATCCAAGATTCTTAGCTACCAACTCTTTGTTCTTGTTTGCTTTTGCCAGCATGTCATCAGTCATATCTACACCGATAACCTTGCCGTCCTTTCCAACCTTCTTAGAAGCAATAAAGCAATCAATCCCTGCCCCAGATCCCAAATCCAATACAGTCTCGCCTCCAACTAAGGTGTTAAACCCTGTAGGATTACCGCAGCCATAAGAAGTCTCGATAACCTCTTTTGGAATATGGTCTGTCTCATTGGTTGAATATCCTGTTGGACAGCAAAGATTCTCTTCTTTTTTTTGTGATGCCTGCGCATATCTGTCCATAACAATCTGTTTTGTATCTTCTGTCATTTTAACCTCGGTATTTACATTCTGCTCAATTTTTTCTTAATCTTTTCAATTCGTGCATTTGCCTCCACTTTTGTAGCAAAAGTCAAAGCACGCCTTATGAGTCAAAAAAACCTTTTTGAATGAATCCTCCAAATTATCAGCCATCTCAAACTGGGGATTTTTGTAAATGATAGGGCATGGATAAACAACCATCTTTTCATTAATTTTTTGAACTGTTCTCCCATTAAAGCATTGAAAATTTGCCATGTCTACCCCAGCACGTTTCATACAGCCCTCTGATATAAATACATGCTTTGATGGTTTGAGAATTCTTTGAAGGTTAGTTCCCATCTCTAAGTTGTAAGGAAGAAGCTTAACCTCTACCTCAATCCCTTCTTCCCTAAAAACAGCCTTAAACTTCTCAATAATTTCCTCTTCACTGAGTGTATTGTTCTCATAGACAACAGCTGTTGCTGTTATGATTGGCTTGAAACCTGCCTCACTAAGTGCTTTAACATTTTTTGTAGTAAATCTAAAGGTTCCATTTCCCCTAATAGCATCATGTCTCTCCTTTTCATAATGGTCAAGACTCACTCGAAACGTAAGGTTATTCTCACTCCTCTCCTGCAAACCCTTTAAATCCAAAATAAATTTGCTAATCGGAAAAGTAGCATTGGTGAGAACAGTAACATCTCCATACTTAAGCGCTTCTTCCAGAATCTCCAAAATCTCGTTGTTGATAAAAGGCTCTCCTCCTGTGAAATAAACATGCTCCAGTCCAAAACCTTTGGCTTCCTCTAAAAACCTCTTCACTTCACCAAGGGTCATCTGCTGCAGAGTATCATTAGTAGGGCTGCTACCCACATAACAGTGCTTGCAGCTTAGATTACATCTGCTACCCAGCATAAACCAGAGATCATCAATTTTTGGCTTTCCATGAATGTGTTTAAACTCTACAAAGCCAGGTTTTTGCTGCTCTTGCTGTTCACTTAAAACTTGCATCTGTCCCTCCTTAACCCCGAAAATAACGTGAAGTCCCTTTTGCATCAATGCCCTTAATGATCTTATTGCTTGCCACCACATAGGCAGCAGTCCTCATATCAATCTTCTTATTTTCAGTAACGGAGTCAACCTCTTTGTATGCCTTGACCATAATCTCTTTGAGCCTCTCTGCTACGTCTTCTCTTGTCCAATAATAGCCAGCTTTGTTCTGCACCCACTCAAAATAACTCACAGTAACTCCGCCTGCATTCGCTAAAATATCTGGGATGACTGTTATCCCTTTCTTAAACAGAACGGTATCAGCTTCTGGAGTGGTAGGTCCATTTGCAATCTCGCACACAATCTTTGCCTTTATTTTGTCAGCATTCTCTTTAGTAATCTGATTCTCAATTGCAGATGGGATTAAAATATCAACATCCAATTCAAGCAATTCATCATTGGTTATTTTTTCATGCTCCACAATATTACAAACAGTCCCTTCGCAATACACTCCTTCTAGTTTTCCCTGCTCTTCCTTGAGCTTAAGAACACTATCAGGATCAAGAGTCCCATTTTTAGTGAAAATTCCTCCCTTAGAATCACTCAGAGCAACTATATTGTAGCCATCCTCCTTCAAGAGCCTTACAATATGATAACCAGCATTCCCAAATCCTTGGACAGCTACCTTCAATTTTTTTGGTTCTAACTTTAATTTTTTAACATACTCGTTGATAACATAATATGCTCCCCTTGCAGTTGCATCATCCCTGCCAAGGCTCCCACCTAGATTAACAGGCTTCCCAGTGATAACTGCGGGAGTTAACTTTCTTGCGATCTTGCTATATTCATCAGTCATCCACCCCATGATCATCTCATTAGTGTAGACATCAGGCGCTGGAATATCCAAATCAGGGCCAATAAAATCATAGATTCCTCTTATGTAGCCCCTACTAAGCCTCTCCAACTCTTTTTTTGAGAGCTTTTTTGGGTCAACAATGATTCCTCCCTTTGCCCCTCCAAAAGGAATTCCCACAACAGCACACTTAAAGGTCATCCAGAAAGCCAGGCTTTTAACTTCATCTAAAGAAACATCAGGATGATATCTTATCCCTCCCTTTGTAGGTCCTAAGACATCATTGTAATGAACTCTGAAGCCCTTAAAAATCTCCAAACTGCCATCATCCATCCTAACAGGCACTGCAACCTCCAAAATTTCCTTTGGCTGCTCCATTGTCTTTTTTGCATCATCACTAATATCCAAATACTCTAACGACTTTTCAAACTGCTTCTTTGCACTTTCAAATAGACTACTCATGGTTTTCCCTCCTGTTTCTTTATGTAGCCCTTAAGCAATAGATTTCCCATCTCAGAAAGCTTAATGTAGAGCTGCTTGCTTTTTTCTTTTACTTCACCAAGCCTATACTCCTTTAACCCTTTATACTTGTAGTTTCCATTAATATGATAAGAAAGCAATGAAATTGACATGCTAACCTTCTTGCTTAGATCCTTAAGGGATGTATAGTCATCCCTCTCCAGCATCTTTAGTATCTTGAGTTTATTGTCGCTCAATTCTTGATAGTAACTGAGCTTACTGCAAAACTGGGAGTTTCCATACCAATTATTGCAGACGACCTTACAGTCACAAACAAAGAAAGGCTCCAAAAAGCCATCGAAGAAAAAGCAGCAAACGCAATTCTCATCAAATTAAATCAAATCGGAACTTTATCGGAAACTGTCGAAACTTGCATGTTAGCTAGAAAAAATAAATGGATAACCATTGTTTCCCATCGTGGAGGCGGCGAAACAAACGATACTTCCATGGTTGACTTAGCCGTTGCCGTCAACTCAGCCTTCATCAAAGTCGGACCTTCAAGAGGCGAGCGAGTAGAAAAGTACAACAGATTAATGGAAATTGAAGAAGAACTAGGCAGCAAAGCAAAACCAGCAGGAAAAAACTTCAGAAAAGTTCTCTAAACCTTATACTCAAAATAATCGTCCCAAGGATTTTCTAATTCCATCATTTCTTTTATAGACAACTTCTCAAAATATCTTCGAAAAGGCCTCATTGAATTCCCATGCGCAGATATAGCAACATTCACTTTCTCTTTCTTTATTTTTTTTATTAAATCCCTAATAAAAGCATAAACTCGCTTTTCAACCATCTTTATGCTCTCACCTTTCGGTGGAGGATGCTTATATGACCTATGAATAATCTTAAACTCCGCATCACCTACTTCTTTAACAAACCATTCTTTTTCTTTTCCACGTAAATTTTCTATTTTGTGCCAGTACAATAAAGTTTTATAT
>JASMFX010000040.1 GCA_030751555.1 Candidatus Woesearchaeota archaeon
AATACTGGTCAATTATCTTAATCCTACGGATCATGATAAAGGAACAGGGGTTACTCAGGGCTTTTCGTTGGCTTCGGTTGCCCTAACTGGATCGATATTTGCCCAAAATCCAGAGAAGGCTTATTTTCCTTTTATTACTGGTAAGAAGGGCATTGTGGAGGAATATGCTATGAGACTAGATGGAAGATTGGCACTCATGTCATTGGGAAGGTTTGCCAAGGTCAGTCCAGATACTATTGCGTCTATTATTTGTTTGAATCCTTATGTTCATGATTTTGTTAGTTCGTATCGTGATAAGAGGGGGAAATTGGTAGCTGATATGGGAGATACCGTGGAAGATAGGTATCAACAAGCTAGGGAATTTGTTGGTAAGGAGTTGTTGGATCAGGCTATGATGATACGGAAAAGGTATTCTAAAAGTGGCAAGAGGACTGGAGCCTTGGTGAGATATCCTGGTGATGGAAGTGCATTATCTCTTACTAATCCTGAGGTAGATGAACATTTAGATTGGAAATCTTTTGAAGGTGCTAAGATTATGAAAAGGCTTAGTCTAGCAGAGGCAATTGCTTTTACTGAGATAATGCAAGAGAGTGGACTCAGTTTGGAAGATGTGGGTTTTGCAGCTACAACTGGATATGATCTTAAGTTAATAGGGATAGCAGAGGCGCTTTGCAATGAAAAGCTTAACTTCCCAACAGGCCCGCTGTTTAAACCTTTACCTAGTGATTTTGATACAGCTACCTTGGTTTTGGATATCATCTTAAGAGGGGAAGATGATGAATCAGAGAAGATTCAAAGTGTCATAGATGGTTATATCACGCCGTGTGTTGAGTCATTTCCACTCGAACTTCGAGAAAGATGGTTTGGGGAGAGCGAAGAATTGCTGAGTTGGAAGGAAGCTAGTTGATTTTATGAAATTCTTTGGATATATTTAAATAGTGTGTTTTCCAAATGTTTAGAGTATGGAAGATATTGATGAGACATATTTAACTGCTCTTATTGATAGACTCTCAGAGTATAAATCGGAACTTACCTCCTTATTCTGGCATGGGGATGAAAGAAAGAATTTTTTAGATGCGTTAATTGGTCAGCTGCATGATTTTAATATTCATGCTCCTGTAGGTTTACTCTACGATCCTGTCAAGAGTAAGTGTCAATTGTTATGTGAAAGATTGAGGACAGTTTTTACTGCTTGGTCCTCTGGAGATCCAGAAGATATGCGAAGTCTTAAAGAGAATGATGATTTCACGATTATCGATCTTCACAATGAGATTGAAGATATTATTGGAGATTTGAGGACCATGGTCGAAGATTTTCCTGGAACTTCTACAACTAGTAAGGTGTCCTACGAGGATGGATTTAGAGTTCTTGGAACATTTTGGTTTGGAAAACGAAGTTCAGCATCTGATTTTGTTTATTTGTATCAAAAGGGTGAATCCTTTGAAAAACGCTATGCTAGCTCGATTTTGCAAAGTGTTGTCGATATGAGATCAAGGGGTATAGCTGTATCTTACAGACCTAAAGGAAAACCTTACCAGTATGGTTATTATGCTCGCACGGATCCAAATAGGAGAGATGCAGTTGGCAGAGCAATGGCTTACTGTTATGGAGTTATGTCCACAGTTAATATACACCCATTTGAATTTCTTGCGAGTTTGTTAATGAACCATGATATTGCGAATTGCAATAAGGGAGATGCTGGGAATAAGTCGATATCAATAGGCTCATATATTGAAGTTACTCCGGAGGTGAAGGCAAAAGTGTCGGAATTGATTCGTAAAGGAAAAGAGGTGCTAAATACTAATAAAATTGCTGCAGTTCTAACATTCGGGAAAAGCGCTAAAGTTAGTCAGCCTGAGTTGGCAGCACTCTGTGAGACTCCTGAGCTTATATCCAGTGTTAGATGGATTGGAATTTTTCTTGCTGATGGCCTTGGCTACAGTGTAGAGAAACTTACTGAGAAGAATGGAGAACCAGGCATTTTCTCGGTAAGGGGAGACAATCATTTGCATGGTGATGAGTGTGAGGCATTTATGAGCATGGTTGTTGACCGATTTGGTCAGGAATATGCGCATTTTCATCTCTTAATAGATGGAGTTCCCGAAGCTGAAAAAAGAAGAAGAATTGTAGAGTGTTACTGCAACAATGAACTTTCTCAGCTGACTCCTGACTATCGAGATTGTTTGGAGTGGATTACCAAAATTGGAACTCCTGAGGAAATTGAAATTGTGAGACAGGTTGTCACATAGACTTAGTAAATGACAAAAGTTAGTTATAAATTGTTTGTCATTTACAACTTAGAAGCAGACATTAATTATAATTTATTTGTGTCTGCTTCTAACTTTTAGAAAAATATATAAACAGGTAATTGCCCTGATGTAATATGGGGCGGAAATTAATAATATTTTTTTTAGTAAGTTTTTTAATAGGATGCTCAAATCCTATAGATAATGGAGGGATTACTGTGAATCGACATGCAATTATACAAACTAATTTAGGAACAATGGATATTGAATTATTTGAGGATAAGGCGCCAATAACTACCAAAAATTTTATTGACTTATCAGAAAAGGGATTTTATGATGGTTTAATTTTTCATAGAGTTATTAAGGGTTTTATGATACAGGGCGGAGATCCAAAGGGAGATGGAACAGGAGGTCCTGGTTATGACATAAAAGATGAGTTTGGAGAGGGTTTGAAGCACGATGGAAAAGGTGTTTTATCCATGGCTAATGCAGGGCCTAATACTGGTGGTTCGCAGTTTTTTATCACTCTAGCTGCTACGTCTTGGCTTGATGGAAAACATGCTGTTTTTGGTAAGGTAGTGGATGGAATGGATGTAGTAGATAAGATTGGTGCTGTGGAAACATCCAATGATAAACCTTTACAGGATGTAAAGATGGAGAAGGTTGAGATTAAGTAGTCTATGTATAGAGTAGTCTTTATAAAAGAGCAATAATTCTCGTTATTTATGACAAAAATAGCTATTTTACATAGGAAAACTGATGATGGTAGAGAAGTAGATATAGAGTATTTGATGAGATTAATTTATGAAACACTTGAGGAAAAGGAACCTGATCTGTTTGTAGGTCCTGAGTATTTATTTTACGGTGTGGGTCATACCCCTTTTTATGAGGAAGGAAAGAATGAGGTAACTGGACAGCTAGCAGAACTTAGTGAAGGTTCAGGTGCAGTCATTGTAGCTGGATCAGTAATTGGAAGGTCTGGTGAACTCTACACAAATACAGTGCCTGTGCTTTTTGATGGAGAGTGCGTTAATGAGATTCTAAAATCTACTTTTAGGCCTGCAGATAAAGCTTTTTGTAATAAGGATGTTATGGGCTTTTCGCAGGATCCAGCAGATCAATATGGATTTTCTGGGTTAGCTACTGGATTAGGATTGTATGCCCAACCAAGGACTGTTGAGATTGAAGGGTTAAAATATCTTATAGAAGTGTGTGATGACCATCCATTTGCTACTCATTATGATTTCGAGGGAACTGGTAGAGATGGAGGTATGTTTGAGGGTCCAAGATCTGTACTTGAGGTAGATTATCAGATCATTGTGTCAAATGGGTGTGCTCTATTTCATACACCTAGGGAGAGGTTATTTGTGAAAGAGGGAGGATTACTTATTGAGTGTAATGGTCGGAATCCCAGTTCCTTTGTGTGTAGGGCTCAAGGAGATGAGATCATTCCTATTTATGAATCAGAGAAGATTGCAGAAGAGGATGTTAAGTTAATTACTGTGGATGATTAATTTTATAATAATTTAAATACTACTTGTTATTACATTCTACTATGAAAAAAGTCTATGATGAGATAGTTAAATTTATGATTACTTCTGGGAAAAGGATTGTTAAGCGTGCTGGGAAGATTAAAGATATTGGAGTTGCAAAGAAGGATCTCACTGAAGAAGATTTGGCTATTGAGAGAGGTTTGAAAGAGATTATCCAAAAGCATTATCCTAGTCATCAGTTCTTTGCAGAAGAGGAGCATGATTCCCTGCCAAAGGGAGATGATATCTGGATTGCTGATCCTATTAGCGGAACAAGAGCTTTTTTGGATGGATTGCCTCACTATGGAATTGTTATTGCGTATGCCAAAAATAAGGTAGTTCAGTTTTCAGCTGTTTATGATCCTTCTGTTGATGAGTTATTTATTGCATTTAAGGGGGAAGGGGCTTTTTTGAATGGTAAAAAGATTAGTGTATCTGATAAGAAGAAGCCAAAGGTGATTTTTAACCTTTCAAAGGCATGGAAAGATGGGAAGAGTTCTAAGAAGATGACTGCAGAGCTTGAAAAATTCACCTTGATTCGCAATAGAAATTCTCATGCTGTGAATATGGGTTATGTTGCTTGTGGAAGAGTTGATGGCATTGTGAGTTTTTGCAAGGACAGCTTTCCGTCATTTGCTGGAAGCTTACTTATCCAGGAGGCAGGAGGGGTTTTTACCAACGACAAGGGAGATTCATACCTGCATTATGAGGATAGGGTTTTTATTGGTGGGAGTAAAGGGTTTTATGAGAAACTTAGTAAAATTCTTCAGAGAGTAAGCTTTTTATAATGCTAGTTCCTTTTCTCTATTATGGCAAAGAAAGAAACAGTCCTTATCATCTGTGCACATAATG
>JASMFX010000041.1 GCA_030751555.1 Candidatus Woesearchaeota archaeon
CGATACTGCAAATGTTATGGACTCTTCAAACTATGAAACATTTGACTTAAAGATTCCTGATGATTTCAAAGACTCAATTGTAGAAGGATCTGCAGTCCTCTATTGGGACATCTTAAAAGATAAGGTCATGAAACAGATAAAAAGTTAAAAATAACACATAACCCTTCATAATTAATAATTAATAATTAACAACTAAAACAGAGATTAAAAAATGGCAAAATTCCCAGAAGCACAAGTCCGTCTCATAAAAGGCAAGTATGTCTGCAGAAAGTGTAAGACAGTTACAAAAGCTTCTCCAATGCTTGTGGCTGCTGGTAAAATTAAATGCAGAAAGTGCGGATACAGTAGTATTCGACCATTGCGTAAGAAATAATTCTCATGGTGCCCTTCAAAACAGAAGGTTTTTAAACTCAATACATGGTAAATTAACAATGCTTGATTTTCAAAGTATTGCTGCTATTCTATTCATACTTATCCTATCAGTTATTCTTTATTATGAGAGAAAAAGAATCCAAGTGCAGAAAATTCTCTATCCTTTGCTTTATTTCGTTATGTATAGGACAAAGGTAGGACTTAATCTAATGGATCGATGGTCTAAAAAATACAAAAAACTCCTAAACATACTTGGAACTATCGGTATTGTCATAGGCTACATTGGCATGGTGCTCATTGCCATCCTCCTTATCAAGAACATCTATGATATATTTACAAAACCTGCTGCAGTAGCAGGTGTTGCCTTAGTGCTTCCATTCAAAGTAAAAGGCGCAGTCTTTGTACCATTTTTTTACTGGATCATCTCTATCTTTGTATTGGCTGTTGTCCATGAATTCTCACATGGAGTTATTGCTCGTTTGTATAAAGTAAAAATAAAATCTTCTGGATTCGCAGCACTTGCCATCTTCTTGCCAATCTTGCCAGCAGCATTTGTAGAGCCAGATGAAAAACAAGTGCAAAAAATACCAAAAAAACAACAATTAGCTATCTTTGCTGCAGGTCCCTTTTCCAACATAGTTACAGCATTAATCATAGTGCTCCTATTTCTAACACTACTAAAGCCCCTTATTGGGGCAGTGATGATAGATAATGGCGTAAAAATAGTCAGCATATCTACTAACGAAACATTTCCTCTACCAGCTCAAAGCGCTGGATTAACTGAAGAAATGATCATAACAAAAATAGATGATAATGAGATAAAAACAGTAGATGATTTTAAGGCTACCCTGGAGGGGAAACCCCCCGGAGCGTCCATAGACATTTCAACCAATTCAACTACTTATACAGCTGCTCTTGGATTTCATCCAGATGAAGCCAATACGCCATATCTTGGTGTCTCTGTTGTCCAGGACTACAAGCAAAATCCAGATTTTATTGAAAAATATGGATTATTCACAACTAAAGCCATATTATGGATCTTAGGTTTGCTCTACTGGCTCTATGTCCTCAATCTAGGCATTGGACTATTCAACCTCGTCCCGCTTGGACCTATCGATGGTGGAAGAATGCTGCTTACAGGTTTAACGTATTTTCTACCAGAGCAAAAAGCAAGAGATGTATGGACAAAAATCTCATGGGTATTTCTCCTTCTGATTATTGGTAACATAGCTGCGGCGTTTATTTAAACCCATGACAGAGCCCCCTAAAACCCAATCTACCATAATGACCATAATTTTATAAATCCGCTGAATACTACCTCTTCTATGGAAATTATCCTTATGGAGCCAGAAAACTCAGGCAATGTAGGTGCTGTAGCTAGAGTTATGAAAAACTTTGGTCTTGAGTCTCTCACATTGATCAGTCCAAAATGCAATCATCTTGATCTTGATGCTCTGAGCAGGGCCAAGCATGCAAAGGATGTTCTAAAAAAGGCAAAGACCAAAACCACTGCATACCTCAAAAAACATGATCTCCTCATTGCAACAACCGCTCAACTAGGTAATGATTACAATCTTCCCCGTTCGTATCTATCACCCAAAATCCTAGCAACTAAACTTCCAAAAAAAGGCAAGATTGCTCTGCTTTTTGGAAGGGAGGGCATTGGTTTGAAAAATGAGGAAATACAACTAGCAGATATCACAGTTCATATTCCCTCAAGTAAAAAATATCCAACCCTCAATCTTTCTCAGGCAGTTGCTATTCTGTGTTACGAACTTACACAAGAACAGAACACAGAGACACACACGCTGGCGACAAATCTAGAGAAAAAAATTATCAATCAAAAATTCTCTAAGCTTCTCAATACACTCTCATTCGCAACCCCTGATAAAAAACAAACACAAAAAATCGTATGGAAACGCATACTCGGAAAAGCACTGTTGACAAAAAGAGAATCCTTTGCAATTCTAGGATTACTTAAGAAATTGTTAAAGTTAAAGCGCTAGTCATCATCCCGATCTTCAATACCGGGGTCACCCATCACCACTTGACCCAGAGCCAGATCCACCAGTGCCTCCATTTGTAGATCCTCCAGTATTTCCTGACCCCTGGTTATTGTTTCCAGGAGTCCTATCCTCGCATTCCTCTTCTTTTTTGCGATCCTTCTCAGAAGTTTGACCGCAATTGCATCCCTCCTGATTCTGGCATCCCTGACAGGACCCATCCTGGGTTCCACTTTTATCCTTTACCCATTTGCATTTGCCTTGATTACAATCACATTTTCCCTTATCCTCAGATGCGCCACAACCTCCACTCCCTCCTTCTTGATTGCAGGAACTGAGAAGTAACAGAGAACCAATAAATAATATCATCAAAAGAGTAAATTTGCGCATACACTATCCCTTATTCAAAAATATATAAAGCTTTTGGTAATTGAAGGATGTTCTGTTATTGAAAATATGCAATCTTGAGTTTGCCAGAAACTGGTTCCAAGAGTCGCTGAGTATTTCCCGGTCCGCAGTTGTTCTGGAACTTTATCCCTCTTATTTTTCATCTCCCCTTGCCTAGGCTGGGGAGATGAAAAATAAGGGTCCAGCAATGGCTTCAGATATCAAGCAGAAGTAATAACATGATAGCACCACAATATTCTAAAACCAACAGAAACTTTCTCCTCACTTTCGAACTTGTTCTGGCAAACTAAAGGCCATATCCTCTTTCACAACCTCAACATCCTCAACTGCTAGCTCAGGATACTTTCCTTTAATCTTTTCAATAACCTGATGCACAAGAATATCTGGAACAGATGCTCCTGAGCTAATACCAATAACTTTTTTCCCATCTAACCACTTATCAACCAACATTTTTTTGTCAGGAACCAGATAGCTCTCAACCCCTGCATACCTAGCAGTCTCTACCAGCCTATTAGAATTTGAACTATTCTCTGAGCCAACTATCAGAATCAGCTCACACCCCTCTGCCAATTCTTTCACTGCACTTTGCCTATTGGTAGTTGCATAACAGATATCTTCTTTTGGAGGGGCCTGAATACTGGGAAACCTCTTCTTGAGCACATCAATAATCTTCCCAGAGTCATCAACACTCAGAGTTGTCTGTGTTAGATACAAAACTTTCTCAGGATTTTCAACATCTACATTCTGAGCATCCTCTACACTCTCCACAAGCTGCATAGGCGCTTCTCCCATGGTCCCAATAACCTCTTGATGCCCTTTATGCCCAATCAATATCAATGAATATTCTTTGTCAGCAAAACGCCGAGCCTCCAGATGCACTTTTGTAACTAAAGGACAGACAGCATCAATAACAGTAAATTGTTTCTTAGCCTCATCCACTATTTTTGGATCAGAGCCATGTGCACTGAGAACAAGAACACTCCCCCTAGGAACCTCCTTCAGTTCCTCAATAAATATAGCCCCTTTTTTCTCTAATCCAGCAACAACATAGTGATTATGCACAATCTGATGCCGAACATATACTGGTTTTCCAAACTTCTCTAAAGCATTTTCCACAGTTACGATTGCTCTATCAACACCAGCGCAGTAACCTCTTGGCTTTGCTAGAATAATCTTTTCAACCATGCCAAGAAAGAACATTCAGTCTCTTTTAAATGTTATGTAATTTCCAAATTACTCCAAAGTTGCTGGATATAAATCCCCTCTCCTGAGGACTGCACCCGCTAGACCACTACCGTTAATTAATAGGTTCTTTAGCTTAGGGAATTGAGCGAAGCGAAATTCCCTTACTACTCGGAGCTACAAACGGTTCTGTAGTACCAAAACCTTTAAATACCATTAGGCCTATAATCCACGTTACTTATAGGCCTATTTAGGTAACAAATAACAAAAACAAAAAACAATGGTAAAAGTATTCTATTCCAAAAACGGACAGGTAAAAATTACTATTCCTAAAGCAATAGCTGAAGCCATGCAATTAAAACACAAAGAAAAGATGGAGTTTGTCTTCACAGGAAAGCACTGGGAGTTAAGAAAGAAAAATGAAAAGTAAAGCACAAGTAACTGCAACAATAATCGTAGCCTTGATCCTTCTACTTTCAGCAAGCATAGTTATCTACACAACAGCAAGGTCAACAGAGGAACAATCCTCCAGCCAAAAAGCTGTTGCACTTCCAAGATCTTTGGAGCCACAAACACTGAGAGCCTACGTAGAATCATGCATTGAAAAAGTCTCTATCGATCCTATACTTGAATTAGCATCCCTGGGAGGAAGTCTTGAAACCCCTAGAGATTTTTACACACTCTACAACGGAGACCTTTTCAGACATCTCTGCATTGCCATCCCTGGCTATAAATCATGTGCAAACACAATGCTCCTGAGAGAAGAGATGGAATTCGAATTAGTAAAAACAACAACTCCCCTAATCCAGGAATGTATAAACCTAACACCCTACGAAGAACAAGGCTTTAAAATCGAGAGGGGAACCTTCAACCTCAAAGTAAACATCCTCCCTAAAGATATAGTTTTCTCACTAGACTTTCCCCTCACATTGTCAAAAAGCGATTTCAACGTATTTGTAGCAGACTACAATAAACTAGTCCAAATACCTCTAGGAGATCTCTATGTTCTCTCCAATGATATCATCAACCAAGAAATCGAAGAAGGCTTTTTTGATAAAGATCAATGGATGGTGAAAAATAATGTATCCGTTCAGATAGAAAAGCACCGCCCCTACCCCCATACCATCTACCAGTTATCAAAGCAACTTCCTACAGGACGAACCATCATCTTCAAATTCGCATTAAAACTAGCCGACACAGTCTCCCAGATCGGATCTTATCCTCCAACAGACTACGCCTTTGGATGCTGTAAAAACAAAGACAACACATGCTTTAAGAACGCTGATAGGAATAAATGCGATGATCTCAACCTTGACTATAACCCAATCACCCAATGTAAATGCCCTGAACCAGTAAAACTTCATCAATCAGCCCCTATAACAAACTGTGATCAAACCTACGAATTTTACACTAAAGATTACACAGGTCCAAGCAGACAGCACGGCGAGTCCTGGTGCTCCTATGACTCTGCTATCCTTACGCTCTCTGATTTTGGAGGAATCGCATATGTCGGATCTCGTTCATATCAGCACTCTTGCATCGATGGCAAGGAAATTATTGAAGAGTGCAGGGACTATCGTGATGAACTCTGCACAGAATCAACAGAAAACAACCTCTTACAAGCTACATGCAGAAAAAACAGATGGGAAGACTGCTCTCGTTGTGAATCAGAACAATGTTGTCTTAACACTCAACTACGTGACTGCACCTGGGATCCAAATCTTGAAACAGAGAACCACTGTTTCCCAATCATCCCTCCTGGATTTAAATTTTGGGACCGCAATGGGGAAGATGTATGCAATGTAGCCAGCAACTCCAAGATATGCGAAGGCCTCTCTTGCTCAAGCAAATGGGTTGATGATTCAGCAGTCTACTGCTACGCAATGGGTGACTGTGGCAACTATCGTAATATTGCTGATAAACTAACCTACACAGGTTTTTTCAATTCTGATCCAATTGATCAGCCATCCTCCTTTATTTTCATGCCAGAAAATCTAAATGTAAATCCTAGAGAGCAATCCCCTCCAAAAAAGACCCTGACTCTAGATCCTGAAACAAGAAAACAAAATCAGATTATTGGAACATTTCCTCACCCTGCTTCAAGAATATCCTCTCTCTTCTCAGTAGGTCTTCAATATCTGGACTATATAGGCAGCATTAATCCTTTTGATTTTATCAATCCATTTAAAGATCCTCCTGAAGTAAAAATCTTAGACTATTCATTCTGTTCCTCATGGGAGCCCCCTCTAGGTGGCTCTGATTGCTTAAAATGTCATGAGGATCCATTTATACCCTGCTCTGAATACAGATGCAAAAGTCTGGGACAGCTATGCAACTATGAAACAACCTTTGATGGATTCGGTAACTGTACAGCTATTAATCTCAATGATGATACACATCCAACAATTACCTTCAACCCAGACCTGCTAAACGATCCATACCAATCAACTCCTTCCCAAATAGTTACCTCTGATAAAATTATTAACGGTGTTACCATAACTCCAAGAATCAGACCATACTCATCAGTAAGATTAGCGATCAATACCTCAGAGAACACCAGATGCAATCTTAACTACATTCCTAATCTAGAGCTCTTATTTTTTCCAGCGTTCTGGTTTGGTGAATCTACTTTTGAAACATCTCACAATATGTCATTTAGACTTCCAGAAGGATACACAGCCCCATCCAAAGTCTATGATACCTTAAACATAACTCATCTGGCACAAATAGCAGACATTGTATTCAATCTTGAAATAGTCTACAACCAATACATGAACGCTTTTAGTGGAAAATTCGCAACCATAAAAACATTCACAGGCATTGATGTAAGAGCAATTATTGATCCATTCAAAGACATGGCCCTAGCTTTTCTACAACCTTTTGTTGATCAATTTGCATATCTCCATTCCTTAGCATCCACAATCCTAGAAGGCATAGAAAACAACAATTATTATCTCTTTGTTTCATGCACAGACAGAGCAGGCAACCGCAATACAGAGGATTTCTTTATCAACATTGGGATAAACAATACCTACAATGATACTGATCCTGTAGAATATCTTGACTCTCAGCCTGCAAATGCTTCCCAAATCAGGTCAGGAGTGACAAATGTTTCATTCAATCTCTACATAAACGAGCCTGCATCCTGCAAATACGCAAAAACAGATACAATATATGACTCAATGCAATCCACTCTAGAGTGTCCTTCATCACCTTTCCAGATTGATCCCTTTGATGGAGGTTCCTATCGTTGCCATACCACTCTACCCTTTGTAAACAATAACACAATCTTCTACTTCAGATGCAAGGACAACCCTCCAAGAATAAAGCAACACACCATCTCCTTTCTCAGATCAGATAATTTCTCCCGGCTCATAGGTGAAGACTCACGATACTTTAACCTCACAGAGCCAAACCAAATAGATATAGCTGCTTCATTCTTCATTGGCATCCCTGAAATCTACATAGCAACTGATCAAGTAAAGCTAAACCTCTATCTAGACACACTCCAGTCATGTAAATACTCTAACGAAACCACTGAATTCTCCGAAATGACAAAGAGCTTTGATCACTGCACATTATCAGGAGATCTGGATATCGGCATCTATAAATGCCCTGTAAATCTTCCAACAAAAAACAACACAATCTATAATTTTGCCTGTTCAACCCTCGAGACAAAGCCAAGAAATCCAAACCCTAAGTCTTATGTAGTAAATCTCACAAGAGCAAAAAAGCTGCAAAATATTATTATCTCACCAGAGAAGAATAGCAGAGTCTCAACCCCTAATCCTGAGTTAGCCATATCCTTAATAAAACCAATCTCAGAAACAAACATTGTTTGCGGCTACACCGCTGATCCCATCCAAGGCTATCATCCAATGCAGAAAGAAGGAAATTTCCTCTACAAAACAACACTCAACTCTCTCACAGAAGGCTTTCACACATATTATATTGAGTGCACAGACGACAACAGCGACAGCTTTCGAGTCTCAACCACTTTTGCTGTTGAGATAGGTGGCTTTTAGTAGTGGCAGATAATGAAAGAAATCAATAAAACTACAGAAAACCTTAAAAACACAAACTCCAAAAAAACAAAACATAAAGCAAATGACATCAAATAAGCTCTACTACACTTTATTGGTAACATTACTCCTTATAGTTGGATTAGCAGTAGTTGCCCAAGCACAGCAAGGTCATCCTGCTAACCCGATTGATTTTTCTCAGCCTATTGAAAAACTAACAACAAGCAGTACTGTTCTAAATGAAAAAGCTTTAGAAGTCACATCAACCAATACCCTAAAGATTTTCATGGTACCCTGGCTAGGCGAAGGCGGATGGAATCCAATTAGCAGTTCGGGTGACAAGGGTATATTTTGGACTACACCTGACGCTAGTTATGGTGGTGATGGTAGTACGGGAGCTTTGGTTCTTGGGGCATGGGGCAACAGTCCTGGGATTAAAATAACAAAAGACGGCAAAGTCGGCATCGGCACAACAAATCCTGGTGCAGTTTTACATGTAGCAGGAACTGGAAATATTCGTGACACTTGCACTCCTTCCAATTCCTGGGAGACTGATGTTTCAGCTATTCGATTTAAAGATGACCCTAATGGTGGCTGCGGAGATAATGCTTATATCTCGTATGGGCCAAATGGCGGAACAGAGAGAACAGTTTTAAAGATTGTAAATCAAAATGACAATGCCCCTGATTTTCAAGATGATATTGCTATCATGCCTGCTGGCAACGTAGGCATCGGCACAACAAGTCCTGATGCAAAACTAGATGTGGAGGGCACTGTCCGATTAGGTAGAGGCATTGCAGACAGCTGGTTCCCTTACATAGATAATAATGCCTATGTATCTGGTAACCAGATTATTTTTCGAAGTGATGCTGCTGGCAGTCATACAGAAGTAATGAGGATTGATACCACTACAGGAAAAGTCGGCATCGGAAGAACTTCTATTGAATCCACTCTCGATATTGAAGGAAATCTATTTGTCAGAACACCTGCTGGAACCGACAATAGATTTTTGAACCCAGTTACCGGTGGTTGGACCCACATCCCCTGGACAGATGGCAATATTTATCTAAGGGCACCAAATGTCCTTATTGATCATGGTAGTCTTTCTGTATCAGGAACAATCACTGTTGCAGGTCATTGCTTCAAACCAAGAACCTTAACAAGATGCTATAAATCTCCAGACCATATGACCTGGGTTGATAATGCAGCAGAATGTAATCAGCATGGCTTTGCTGTCGAAGATAGTATGGTAATCCTAGCTGCATGTTAACCCTTCTTCTCAAAGAACTCTTTAACCCTAGTTTCACCTTTAGGTTTAGCCTTATCAGCTAGAGCATAGTAAGTCTTCTGCACTTCACCACCCCAAGAAAACGAACCCTTTTCTTTCTTAACTTGACTAACCTTAAACTCTCCTAACTCAATCCCTTTCTTAAGATGATAATAAATTAACCGCAAAGTCACAGGAGCAAAAATCTTCTTATACTGTCTGTAAATATCATACCCATAAGCCTCTTTCATAACAAAGAGGATCTCTATCATGTTCTGCCTTACCTCTGATCTTGTAGGCCTTCCACGAGTTTCTTTTTTATCTGCCACAACTAAATGTTGAAACTTCTTCTATAAAAACCTTGCTATATGGAAAGAAAAAAAGGCTTGAAGCAACATTTAAATACTTAAAAAATTTAGAGAATTGGTATGGTAGACTGGAAAAAAGGAATCTTATCAACCGCAATAGCAATAGTCTTTGTATTCTTTGTATTCCAAGCAATCTCAACATTCTTAGACGAACCAGAATGGGATGATTTCTGCAGCAGAGAACAATACCCTCGTGCATTTCCTGAAAAACTTATCACAGACACTTCTATCTGCCAAGAAACCTTAGCAGCTAACGCAGATATTGAAAACCAATGCGCAGACTCAAAAGGCATGGTCATCTATGAGAAGGATGAAAACGGATGCGACAAAGCAATAGAATGCTCAGACTGCAATATCACTTATGAAACTGCACGTGACGCATACCAAAAAAAGGTATTTATCATTACCCTTATCATAGGACTTATTGCAATCATAGGAGGAACAGCTGCAAAAGTAAACGCACTAGGCACAGGTTTGATGGGAGGAGGCTTATTATTAATCATTTTCGGAACCCTCCAGTATTGGGATGGCTTACAGGACTATGCACAATTAATAATACTTGGCATAGTATTAGCTATCCTCATCTTCATCGCTCATAAGAAGTTTACAAAATAATAATCCATGAAACTCTTCTTACTCTCTAAGGAAAATCTTGATCTTGCTAAGCAAGAGGTGCTCTCCCTCACTAACCAAGACCCACGTAATGAACAGCACGATAACCTCCTTGTCGCTGCTACAAATAAAAACCTCTCCAAGCGTCTCGCATACACTAAGGCAATCTACAAGTTTCTCTTTGCAGTAAAACCACCAGAACTAGAAGAAACAATCGAAAGATTTCCATGGAATACTATCTACAAAGACGATTTCTGTGTCAGAGGATTTAATCTATCAATAGAAGACGAAAAGCTTGCAAACCAAATCTGGCCACACCTTGAGCATCCAAAAACAAACCTCACCAATCCAAAAACAACCATCCATTTTTTCAAGACAAAAAAACGCATTGTGGCAGGACTCCTCCAAAATCAATTAAAAGACGATTTCGAGTCTCGCAAAGCCCACAATAGGCCAGTTAACCACCCCACATCATTACACCCAAAACTAGCACGATGCATGATCAATCTAACAGGCATTGAAAAAGGCACGATAGTAGATCCATTCTGCGGCTCAGGAGGAATCCTTCTAGAAGCCAGCCTATTGAATCTAGAGCCTATTGGATATGACACCGAAAAAACAATGATCCAAGCAGCCAAAACCAATCTCGCACACTTCAAAACAGAAGCCCAACTCATCAATAAAGACGCCCTCACAATAACTACAAAGTTTCCCTACATAGCAACAGATCTCCCCTACGCAGTTAATTCCAGATCCCAAGACCTCAAAGCCCTCTACACAGCATTCATTAAACGCCTCGACAGAATCCTCACAAAACGAGCAGTTATTGGATTTCCTCACTTTTTTGGGTACAACTCTCTCTTAGAAAAAACAGACCTAAAAATA
>JASMFX010000042.1 GCA_030751555.1 Candidatus Woesearchaeota archaeon
AAAGTTTTTTTATTTCTGATTACATTTTCGTTAATGAATCACAAAAGAAATATTCAGTTTCACTATCAAATGCATATTACAAAAGTCCAGGAAGTTATGGTATTAATATTACTGCATATGGAGATTTGGTGAGTAACCATACTATTGTTAGCTATACCTATCTGCCTATGACTGCTATGGCTATCGATGCTTCCAGCCTTGGCATAGGAAATGTAACGCCTGGCGAAGAAATTCTTATCCTGGGCGATAATAATACAGAGACTGATAGCAAACCAACTATTTTCAACATAGGTAATACTCCCCTTGATATTGCAATTAAAGCCACGTCCCTTTCATCTTCCCTTAGCTCTATTAGTCTGAGCAATATTTATTACAATATTACTGGGAGTTTTACCCCTTTATCACTTGATCAGTCTATCCAAGATCTTAATCTGGATCTACAGACAAAAATACCTCTTAGTTTTCGTTTAAGCATACCTCTTACTGCTGAATCTGGCGAGTATCAAAATGCAATAACAATTAATGCGATATCCTCTTAAAATGAAATATCCTGTTTTATGGATGCTTTTTTTGTTGCTGCCTATAGTTTTGGGGCAAGGAATAGGGATAACTCCCAGCGTTCTACATTTTGAAGGTTTGGAAGAGAGGCAGCTTCTTGTGTTTAATCAGCAGCCTTATCCTATAACCTATGAGATTATTGCTCAACATGTTATTATTGATGAGCCTCAAGGTGTTATCCCTGCGTTTAGCAAAAAAATGCTTATGTTGGAGCTTGAATCTGAAAGCAAGGAAGAAGAGTTGATTACTTTTATGTTTTCAAGCCCTGAGAATTCTGGGGTGGGGCTGCATCCTAGTCTTTCTGTTAAAGTAAATCGTGATGATTCAGAGCGTGAATTGGTAAAAGAGTCTACCATAAAGTCAATTCTAGATAATGTGATCTTTAAAAGAGTGAGAAACTTTGGTCCTGTGATAAGCTTTGTTGTGTTTGTTGCAGGGTTGATTGGGTATTTGAGGTTTAGGGGGTGATTTGTTGTGAGATCCACAAATCATCCAAACTTCTCCAAAACATTATCATACAATCGTTTAATTCTTTCTTTGTTCTGCTTCATCTTTTTGTTGGCTTCACCTACTAAAATCTTGATGTAGTTGTCATCCACTAAAACTTCTCCTTTATCAGCAATAATTGTTTCCAGGCTTTCACTAGAAAGTACTTGGACAATAATCCTCTTACCTAGACTCAGGATGCCAGAATGCTTAAAGCCAGAGTGTTTGCACACTACCAATAGTTTTTCAGCGATGGCTTCATCTTTGCAACAGATATGGAGGATTGCTGACTCTTGTTTAAACCAAACCGGGTTTTTGGGTGGATTTTCTAAGACTTTCTTAATCTTTTTTAAATTAGCTCCGCCATGATCAGAATAGATCCAGTCGATGTCAAACTTCTTGGCTGATTTTTTCTCTAGTAAGAGGGCTCTTCCAGCGCAGCTCGATGTTGTGTAGAACTCTGGCATTTTGTTGAGTTTTTCGACTAAGAACTTAATCTCTTCATCAATAAAGCCTTTTTTACTCATGTCTCCTTTTGAGAGTTGATGCTGTTTTTGTTGTTCGAATGTTGTCATAAGAATTGGGTAGTGTTATGTTGGTTAAAAGGTTTGTGTTACTTCCGCCCACCATGCTACCTTGTATCGACGGCCCGCCCCCACCATTGACCAATTAAGGGACCAATACATGCTGTCTTTTTTGGGTAGAACCTCTCCTTTAAAAAAATATTAAGAAGCATCAATTATCTTTTTCATTCTCTTGACAAAATTCTGAGCTTGTTTGTAGTGTGTTTCAAACTCAGGGCCAGAGATATCTTTAATATCACGGTGCATGATCTTTTTTGCTATGCTGTAGAAATTTTTCATATCACCCACATATTTTTTCTCTAGAATCTTCTCCTTTACTAGTTTATCTTGCAGCATCTCTGCAACATGATTTGGTGAAGGCGGGATATGGCCGTGTTTCATGAGTGCTGCATGCGCTGCATCGATTACTGCCCAGTAGAGGTCAAGTGTTGCCTGTAACACGTGCCATCGGCTGTTCTGCAATGTTGCTGGTGCTCGGGAATAGTATGTCCAGATGGATTCATAGGTTGGCCTGATCCTTCCCATATAGAGCAAGGCTTGCATTGGGTCAAAAATACCTGTGTCTACAAGTGCTATACCATCTCGCAGCATGTTAATTGCGATTGGATCTCCCAATCTTAGATAATCCCAGAAGTTTGAGAGTTTTAGGGTTGTTATATGCAATCGCTCAGATGTATCTCTGGCTAATCGTTCCATGATAACCCTGTAGGTTTCCACTGCTTCTCCAGTTAGTACCATATTGAGGTCATTGACCACAACTAGGATATCAATATCGCCTGGCCTTGATTTTCCTTCTTTGCATGCTGCAGAACCAAAGAGAACAATTGCTTTGATAAAAGAACCAAATTCTTCCATTACTCTTGATGCTAGCGTCCTAGCTACCTTTATCTCATCATCAGAGTATCTCTTTAATTGAGGGTGATCCCTCTTCTGAACCTTAAATTTCAACTATACACCCCGTTTTTCCTCTAGTAGAGTAATAATAAAGAGTGTTTATAAGTTTTGTTTAGTATTTAGAAATGATAACAAGTTGAGATAGGGTTAGATTTTATTAACATACTCAACAAAAGGAATATCCTCAAAGACATGGACGCTGCCTTGGGTGAGGAATCTTGGGAGATAGAGGTTATTGTAGACATACAATGTGCCTTTCAGCTCTTCTACTAGCTTTTTCTCAGTTCCTTCATGAAAGCCTTTATCAGGATTGATGAAAACAATATCAAATCCTGAGAGATTGGTCTCTAGGATATCTTGTTTAAGAAATTCTGCCTTGAGATTAAGAGTTTTTTTTGTGGATAAAGCTGTTTTTATCAGTTGCGAGTCTAATTCTACTCCAGTTGCGTTTGTGAACAATGATGCAATCATCGTAACTCTACCATCTCCACTTCCCAAATCAATGAAACTCTTGTATTTATTCAAACCAATTTCTTTAAAGAAATCAAACACTGCTTTGCAAGAAGCGCCTGCCCAGACTCCTTTCGATGTGTATTCATATGGGAGTTTTCCTTGTTTTAGCCTTTCTCTGTCTAGGTTTTCAAATTTTTTCTTAATTAAAGAAAACTGTTCGTTATTCATCATAACATAGAATATAATGCCGTGCTTAAGGCAAAATTAAAGCTGAACTTTCTCATCATATTCCATTTTTCTCTTTGCGTGACTCCTACATCAACAGTGACCGGGCTTCCATAGCTTCCATCTCCTGCGTAGTTTCCAAACATTACTCCCATCTTCTTGTTTCTCATTATGGTCTCAATTGTTTTAAAGTCCATGTCATCTTTATTATAGGTCTCAATTTTATTCTCTTCCTTGTCATATGTTCCATAGATACTCAATGTGGGTTTCATCTTGCCCAGGTAGGTAAATATTTTTGAGTAATCAAGGTGTTCAGGGACAGATTCATAAGGAATAGTAAAGTTGTATCTTACTCCTGCTTTCTTTTTCTTAACATTGATTTTTGTCTTTATGGTTATTTCTTCTAACCCTTTTTTCTTTTTGGGTTTATCCTCTTCACCTTGGATTTTTTTTATTGCTTTGTTTACTATGGATCTTAGTTCATCTTCTTCAGAAGTTTTCAAGTTAGTGAGAGGTCTATTTCTTTTCTTTTTTTTCTTCCTATTAGATTTAAGAATGTGCTCAATGCTCTTTTTTATTTTCCTCACATATATCCCCAAGAGGGTTGGACTGTTACTACTATTTAAACATTTTGGTGGTGGAAAATTAATGATTGGATCTACTCCATCGGGACCTGGCTCCAGAGACTCCAATCGTTAGATGGGGCATAAGCGCCAAAGACAAAATAAGGAGGATTGGTGCTTCCAAAGTATGATTGCTCGAGGTCAGTCCAATTGTTTCTTGGAATAGCAGCTCCCACAGGACCTCCAATCCCTTTGCTATAAACAGGGCTTCCCAATGTTTTCCAAAATTCTGTTATTATTCTGGCTGGACCAAATTGAGTTTCAGCAAAACCCTCAGATACTAAGGCTCCTTTGTACCCTTTTTTCTTCAGATATCTTAGGGCATCTTTGATTGGGAGTTTTCCTTGTCCAGGAGGCAGGTGGGTGTGTTGTCTTCCAAAGCCATCAACAACATGGATATGGCCTATAATCCCTTCTTTATCCATTCGCTCAAATTCTTCCTGATACCATGTTTCAAAGCGCTGGTCTGTTTGATCCTCTGTTTCGCCTTGCCTTGAAACAAAGTTTTTTCTCCACATTCCTAGATGTTGGAGGTCAATAGTTGCTTTAATGTGCTGCTCTGCTGCATTTTTGGCTTCACCTTCAGAGTAGTTGTATTCTTTTACTAACCTATCAGCCATTGCTTCTCTTGAGGTCTTAACCAATTCAATCATTTCATCAGGATGGGATCCATATCCCATTTCTGGGAATATATTTTCAGGTGCCACAAAGATATCATCTGTTACGTGTTCTCCAGTCTTGGATTTTTGAAGTGCATAAATACCTAACTCTGTATAACTTTTGATCGATTGTTCCTTGGCATACTTTTCAATAGGCTGGGCATTA
>JASMFX010000043.1 GCA_030751555.1 Candidatus Woesearchaeota archaeon
CAAAATAGAGTCCTTGCATGTTCAAAATGAGCATAAACAGAGTGAATTCTTCCAAATATTAGAACACCTCAGGTCGAGAGTAACACAATTAGAGGCCCAAAAATCCACCTCAAGAGCTTCCTTCAAACAAAGAATCATAAAAAAGATCCAAAAATCATCAAAGGATTATGTAAAAAACCTCATCCTCAACTTCATCCACAAATACGAGAAAATATCAGCCCTAAAACTAAGGGAAATCGTCGTAGAAGAGCAAGGCCTCTGTTCAAAGTCATCCTTCTACAGGATTCTAGAGGAGATCGAGGAGACTCAAGACGATCTCTCTGTTCTCCACCAAGGAAAAGAGAAGATTTTCATGTCAAAGTTATTGAGAAAGGGTCAGCAATCATAAAAATCATCACATCAAACTGTTTTTTCTCCTCTAAAATGGCTGTTTTGTCGTCTATAAACGCCTCAAACCAAAAGCTATATAAACAACCCTTCCAAGAAATCAAACGGGGGTAATAAGGTGATTTTAAAAAAGAGTGAGGGCTCTGCCATCATTGATACAGAACTATTTCAACAAGTTCTCCAGCAAATTCGGGAAGAATTTGATGACCATCTCGAGGCCATCAACGATAATACCAACGAGATTCAGGCCAATGCATCATACATCTCTGAACTCGATGCAAAGATCAATAAACTTGATGAGCGTCTGGAAAAAATAGAATCCTTTTTGACCAAAGAGCACAGCTTCAAGCCAGCTAAACTGCCAAACTACAATATCAAAAACCTGACAGAAAAGGAAAAAGACATTTTTCTGATACTCTACACCCTGGATTCACAGAACAAGAAAGCCACCTACAGAGAGCTCCAAAAACGTACAGGCCTTCCAAAAACACTTATCCAGGGCTACATCACATCATTAATCGAAAAAGGCATACCAATCCATAAGCAATATCTCAACAACAAAGTGCATCTCAAACTGGATACTCAGTTCAAGGCCCTCCAGGCTAAGCAAAATCTCGTAAAACTAGAGCAAAAGACCCTGAATCACATTTTATAAGTGGAAATATAATGGGAAAAATTCTAAGATTAATAGAAACTGCAAAAGGCGTAGAAACAGGAAGAAAAGGTAAGTGCATCCCCCAAGACTGTGAGACACTAGATGGTAAAAAAGGAGGGGCATGCTGCCAGCTAGGTTTTCTCTGCCCTGGCCTCAAAAAGGACATGGCCTGCAAAGCATATCGAGTAAGACCACCAAACTGCAGACTCTTTCCCAGAGCAAAGAAAGACCTCCAACTAGTCAAAAACTGCGGGTTTTATTGGGACTAAAACCTTTAAGCATATCTCAAATATTCTAACCTATTACATACCATATGGAAAATAAATAGATTTAAATTCTCATAATAAAACTGATTTTATATGCGTCATCAAAACACGTTACCAGAAAAAAAGTTGCCAGCATTAGAACTTACTGATTGGTCCACAATGATCTTTGTCCCAGAGGGGGTGAGGATTACTCCAAATACTGAATGTTTGGATCACGTGGCTGCTAGCACAGTCATGAAACCTGAAGAGATTTTGCATGGGGTCGTAGTTGATGACAAAACATATCTTTTTAGGCCGTTCCACAATCTCACAGAAAACCCTCCATCATACCGCTGCTAAACCAAAGGTTCGCTTAATTGCTATTATACGAACTTTTCCTTCGGGAAAGCCCCGAATACGCAAAAAGCCCCTATTTTGCACCTAAAACTCCCTATTTTTACGAAGTTTTTTAACATATCTTAATACTCCAACCTCATGCATTATGATTTAGAGTTTTGTGGCGGAGAGAACCTCCAAGTACGAGCTAACCGTGTTTTTTCAGGAGATTGTGATATTGGCCAAAAAACAGGGTATCTCCTACTAAATGGATCTTTTAGTGGTTCTCTCATAGTTTCAAGAAAACAAGGGGCGCACGTCCTGAGTGGATAGATCTTGTCCAACTTGATGAAGCTCTTGACCTAGCTGATAAAGGAATCTATATTTTGGGAAGAAGTGAGATTACAAGACTTGTATTTTCATCTTCTCTAAGTTCTGAACCTGCTTTTTCTCATCGCCTCCTTTTTAGTAGAGATACGCATTACTTCTTAACCTACCCACTTACAAGGATAAATGGAGAAAAAGAGATAATAGATACTCCAAAATAGAGATTAAAGTAGGCAATAAACCTTTAAGCATTGATTAAATATTTTAGTTTATTAATTACAATATGGAAATTAAAGGTAGCTGTAAAAATAATTAAGATTGATCACACTTCTAAGAATAGGCATAATCATGATGCTTAAATCTGTGAAAAACCACATCCTCTCCCACTATCTCAAAAACAACAACATATGAGCCTACATGAACGCCTCTCTTACCCTTCAGATTGTACTTCTTGATTGGATAGTGTTCTGGATTTTCTAGAATCTCATCTATTTTGTCATCCAATCTTTTTAACAAAACTTTATCACTCTTTATGGCTTTTACATCTCTTAGAAATGCTTTCGTGAGAACATCTCGATATTTCATAATGCATCAAATATCTTCTTTCGGTGTGCAGAATTCTTTACTCTAACAAAATTTCCATTTTTGTAATCTTCTTCACTTTCTCTTACATCTTTTATGAATTTTTCACTAAAGTTCCCTTGAAATTCAGAATCCACAATATGCTTACATTTACGCAAAAGATCATATTCTTTCTTTGATATGGTTACGGTTTCTGCCATAAAAGTACAATATACTCAGTTCAATAAATACCTTTCGGTTTATTTTCGAAAATCCTCCAATCTTAATCCTTATCCTCAACCAGCTTATCCAAACCAGGAAATTGGTAGCTAAACTTAGTACCATGATGATTTCTTAGCGCATCATTGAATTCATCAAGATAAATCACTTTATCTCCCTTATCAGTAATTCCTACTTTTTTATCAGCAATGGGAAGATCTTCTGCATACAGAAGAAGTTTGTACGCTGTGCGCATATGATGCAGCATTAAAAAAGCTCTTTCTACTGCTAAGGCTTTATTTTTTCTCCAACCCTCTTCCAAAACAAACCCAAATCGATAGTCAGTCCCAGGTACTGAAGTATAGGCAACCCCTTTTTCTATTGTATATTCCCCAAGCGATACCTTCTTGGCAAAATATTGGTGTTTCACAGGCCGTGTTAAATCTTCTGAAAATCTACAGCCGGGGGCAACGGTAGCCATCAGAGCAACCAATCCAACCACAACAGCACTACGTAACCTTCTCAGCATACTACATGCTAAAACTTCTCAGATTTAAACATTTACTTCCTGGAGAATATAGATCTAATCCAGAGGACTCTTAACCTTCTTCAATTGCTCTCGACTCACTTTAGTATACCTCTGAGTTGTTGCAAGGTTACTATGCCCTAAAAGCTCTTGAATAATCCTAATATCAGTGCCACCTTCCAATAAGTGAGTGGCAAAACTAGCACGCAGAGCATGGGGAAAGACTCTTTTATCTAACTCTGCTTTCTCAGCAGCCTGTTTGACAACTTTCTGTGCCATCTTAGGAGTGATATGCCGATCCTTTATCCCAAACACATACGGATTCCCCTCATTTTTTTTAGATTTCTTCTTAAGATACCTCTCATAGTCCCTCAAAAAATCCTCTGACAGTATGATATGTCGATCCTTCCTGCCCTTTCCACTCCGAACCATCCCCATCTTCTCTCCAACATCCAGATCCTTAACCTCAATGCTAACAGCCTCGCTAACACGCAATCCTGAGCTGTAGATCAATTTCAATAGCAACTTATGCTTTAGATTCTTAGTCACATGGATCATCTTCTGGATCTCATCTTTACTCAGCACAGTGGGTATTTTCGATTCTGATTTCGGGGCATCAATCTTAGCAAACAGATCCTTATCTAGAATCTTTTTGTAGTAAAAACGTAACGCACAAAGAGCAAGGTTCACAGAAGCAGGCTTTAACTGCTTATCAGCTATGAGATGCCCTAAAAACGCTTTCACGTCTGTCTCAGTTATCTCTGAGGGCTTTTTCTTAGAATGCTGAAGTAATTGCTTATTATGGAAGATATAGGCATCTACCGTCTTCTCTGTAAAACCACGTAACTTCAACTCAGCTTCTAGGTCTTTAAGCTCCATATAACATTAAGAGAACTTTTTCTATTTAAAAGTGTTGATTAATGATACTGTTGCAATGCACTAACGAAATATTTAAATACTGAGAAAACTAAAATAGATCGTATGACAGATAAAGAAAAGCAAATGGTAAAAGAAGAACTTCAAAAATTGATGAATGCAATATCGCAAGATATCAATGATTTGGAAGAAGCTTCACATTAGTCTAATGCTTCAAATAACTTATCCAAATTTTTAAAGTGTTCTTCAAGATTTTTTTTCTTATCTCTAATTATCTTTTTCTTAATGTCTCTATCTCTTTTTATTGATTCCATTGTTCTTTCACTGAAGAAAGTTCCTACAATAGTTCCTATTAATCCTACAATAACTGTGAGAAAAATATCCAGCTTTGAAGTTTCCTCCCTATAAATCAAGTTGTAAATAAGTAGAATAAAAAAAGAAGTAAAGATAAGCAGAACAAAAAGCAATTGAATAAATTTTATGTACCCTTTCTCTTCCATGCATATAGATCTTATTTCTCTTATTATCCATCTAAAATTCCGCACTAAAAATATCAGAATGATAAGAGCAATACTTATCAAAGATAACAGCATTATTAATTCCATAATATTATCAAAACCAAAAAATAGTATTTAAGTATTTATGTGGTGGGAAATATATTGTCAAGAACTGTCTCACTTCCCAAACTTACCCATTTTCAGCTCTCCCTAGTATGTAGTGGATCATTAACACATCTTCCCATCTCATCAGCTATCTTTCCAGACAACTTACAGCTAAATCCTTCTGGACATCCAAAACCAGCAATTCCACCGCATTCACACATTACTTCGCATGATTGGATACAAACCTCTGCTCCAGTGCCAGCACAAGGTGAACCACATTCATTCCAATGGCCTCCTGCAGCTTCGCAAGCCTTATGAGTCAATCCTTCAGAATCCTTTGGGTCTACATGTTCCTCTGCCTCATCCACTTCTTGCTGAATCCTAGGATCATTTTTAACCTGCTCCAAAATCTTGTCTATCTCCTCCTGGCTATTATCCTTTACCTCAGGTGGCGCACAGGCTAAGAGCAAGAACACACAAAAAACAAGAACAATCATTGATTTTCTCATGTTTGAACATGCTTCTTCGATCTTTATAAATCTTTCTTCATGTCAGTATGATTATATTACCACTCTAAAGTAATAAAGAACCCAAAGATTTATAAATTCAACTTAGCTTTAAAAACCTATACAATGAGAAACTTTCCAACAATTGCAAAATTACTAACACTTATAGGATTAGCAGGATCAATTAAAGATAGTCCTCAAATAAACTCTGAAGTAATTCAATTGCTCAATCCGAAAACAGCTATCTCTCAGCCAATTGCTCCAGAAACCAATCCAGCCAACTCGCTACCAGCAATAATTGAAGAGCAAGAGCCTGATCCAGAGGAACTCGTTGTCTACTCAAGCCCTAGTTGGCATCCTACTAGAGGAACACGCAAAGCCCCAGCAACTCCAAGGCAACATTATGATAGAGAACTTACCCTTCCATTTGATAATCCTCTTGAATCTTCTGAAGCAAATACAGCTCTTAGATACTCCTTTTCTCAACTCTCTGGAAAACTAACTGATTATCTAGGAGATCAAGGATTAGATAATGTTCTAGCAGGCCGTATTGGAC
>JASMFX010000044.1 GCA_030751555.1 Candidatus Woesearchaeota archaeon
GATCCTATTGCATACTCTTTTACTGCACCTTTAGATGATGAAGGCAAATGGAAGACCCAGGTTGGAGATGCTGCAGAGTATAAAGTAAAAATTATCGCTTCTGATGGTGAAAACACTGTTGAGCAGGATGTTATATTGGTTGTTCTGCCAAAGAACAAGGCTCCTTCGATAACTATAGAGGATTCATTTACTATTGAGGAAGGAGAGACACTAACTCTTACTCCTAAAGTGGGTGATCCTGAAGGCGGGGAAGTTTCAGTAAGCTATTCTGGATGGATGACTTCTGCTGAGAGATCCACTGATTTTGATGATGCTGGAGAATTCAGTGTTACTATTACTGCTTCAGATGGAGTAATGAAATCTTCTAAAACAGTATCTGTAACTGTGAAAAATGTTAACAGGGCTCCTACTATTGATAGATTAGAGAATCTTGAAATTATAGCTGGTGAAGAGGTTAAGGTTGAGCCAAGTGCTTCTGATCCAGATGGAGATGATTTAACGTTTACATTCAGTGCTCCATTATCTCCTGAGGGAGTTTGGCAGACTAGCGAGGGCGAGACTGGTAGCTATAAGGTAAAGGTGCTTGTGACAGATGGTGTTGAGCAAGATTCTACAGATCTTACTATCTCTGTCAGGCCAAAGAATCTGCCTCCTGAGCTATCTTTATCTGGAAGTATCACAGTTTCAGAAGGTGATGCTATTGTGATTGAAGCTACAGCAACTGATCCAGAGGGAGAAGAAGTTGTGATAACCTATAGTGGTTGGATGCGAACAAACACCTATCAGACTGATTTTGATGATGCTGGAACTCACAAGGTTGTGGTTACTGCTAGTGATGGTGTGAATAGTGTTTCAGAAGACATATCCATTACTGTTGAGGATCTTAACAGGCCACCAAGCTTTGATCCTGGCGCTTTTAACTAAGGATTAAAAATTTCTTTCTTTTTTTAATTATTTTTTTTCTTTTTAATCTCCTTGATTTACAAAGTCCATTAATCCCTTTTGTGCAGGTTGGGAGGCTAGCTCATTTTTGATTTCAACACCTTCTATCAATGGAATTCCATAAACTCCATCAAAGCCAGGCTTTATCTTTATTTTTCCTACCCGGTTCAGGAGAATGGTTTCTACTAATTTTTTTTCTGTTAGCTTTAGCAGTTCCTCTTCCGGCATTCTCAGCAGGACATCATATTCAGATCTTCCATTCACTAGATTAAAAAATTCTGCTTGCACTTTTTTTGTGGCAACAGCGCCACCCTTTACAGCACTTATTAATTCTGATAATGGTATAAGGCTATGAAATTTTTTTGGGTTTGGCGGAGTAAATCCAAATGGTCTATCTGCAAGTTCCTCAACACGGTATAATACTCCAATTGTTAAAGGTTTTTTACAGACAGGGCAAATTCCTTTGTGTTTTATCGATTCCTGAGGGTGCATTGAGATGTTGCAGTTTCTATGCCCATCAATATGATATTTTCCATAGTTTGGATCCACCTCTATTGTGCCTATAAGGCCTTGCTGTGTTTTTATGGATTTGATGAGGTTCTTATAGGTGAGATCAATATCAAACAGTGTAGCTTCTCTTCCAAGCCTCCAGGGCCAGAAGCTGTGGGCGTCTGAGAATGATAGGATGGAGAATTTATCTAACTGGGAGAGTCGCCAATTCATTGGAGGATCGCTGCTCAGACCTGTTTCAATTGCGTGGATATGCTTGGTTTGATCTCCGAAGCACTCTTTTACTGTGTCAAATCCACTCTTGCTCCCGAACATACTAAACCAGGGAGTCCAGATATGGGCTGGTATTACCTCTATATCTTTACTTATTTTTTTTAACTCATATGTGAAATCTTCACAAGTGATCTTAAATATGGGTCTTCCATCATAATCTATTCTCCCATGCTTAAGGAGATATTCTGTTATTTGGTCTACAACTGCAAGATTTGGGGCAAGAAGGACAAGATGGACTCTTCTCCCTTTGTTGTTTTGAGTGTATATAAGAGAGATTTCATTTGTTAAGATGAATGGAAAGCCTGTTTTTGAGACTAAGGTTCCATTATCTTTTTCATGGAGCTTTGTTTTTATCTCCTTATTCCAGATTGGATGGCAAAAGTCTCCTGTGCCTAGGAGATTAACTCCTTTAATCTTTGCATATTTTTCCAGATTTTCAAAATCAAGGTTTTTTGAGGTTGCTCTGGAGTGTTTTGAATGTAGATGTAAGTCTGCTATGATTTCCATAATTGGAGGAAAGATCGTATGTATATAAAGATTGTTGAAGTAAAGATATATAAATACCGGAAAGATCGTAAATCCTATGGCAAACTATTGGGAAGTTGTGAACAAAGTAATCGCAGAAGCAGATATCCTTCTGGAGATACTGGATTCCAGGAATATAGGACAGACACGGAATCTAGAAATCGAGAAGAAAGTTAATAGAGCTGGGAAGATATTGATCTATGTAGCTAATAAATGCGATCTTGTGGACAAAAAGTTGTTGGAAAAAGAGACAAAATCTCTTGTTCCCTCTGTCTATGTAAGCTGCAGTAAACACTATGGCTTTGTAAAGCTGCGGGAAAGGATTCTTATCGAAGCTAGTAAGAAAAAGATTGATGAACCTCGAGTAGGGGTTCTTGGCTATCCCAATGTGGGAAAAAGCAGTGTCATCAATGTTTTGAAGGGTAAGGCCTCTGCAAGGACCAGCTCTGAATCAGGATTTACCAAGGGGATGCAATATATTAGGGTTAGTGCCAAAATTCTTATGATCGATACACCAGGGGTTTTTTCTTCTGATAATAAGAATGCTCTTATTGGTCTAGGTACAGTAGATTATGGCAAGGTAAGGGATCCTGACGTAGTAGTTATGAGATTGATGGGGGATAATGAGGGCATTATTGAGAATTACTTTGGTGTTGAGGCTGGATGGGATAAGAATGCAACACTGGAAGAGATTGCAATTAAGAAGAAATTACTTATTAAAGGTGGAGAACCTGATATTGATCGTGTGAGTAGGATGATATTGAAATTGTGGCAGAGTGGGAAGATTTCTTAAAAAGTATGTGAATAGCTAAATAATTGCTCTTAAAGAATAAAATGGGCTTTGCCCATTTAATCTCCATGTGGAGATTAAAGTCATAATCTTTGCCATGACATCTGCACCGTTCTGGTTTCTTAGCGTTCCAATGATTTTTTT
>JASMFX010000045.1 GCA_030751555.1 Candidatus Woesearchaeota archaeon
CACCTTCTATCATTGTTTTCAAATAATTTTTTGGTTTTGCTTTTTTTTGTGTTACTGGTTCTTTGAAAAACAATGAAATGAAAGAGGCAATAAAAAACGGAATTGCCATAAAAAGCATAGTATACCTCAGCCCAAAAACTGTTGCGATAATACTTCCAATCGGTGCGGCAATCATTAAAGCAGTGACATCAAAGCTTGTAACCCTGCCAAATACTTTTTTGGATGTTTTTTCCTTTTTTAATTTTTTAAGGCTATCATAGACCAGTGCTTGGTCTGCTCCTGACATGAGAGCAACGCCTAGAGCCCAGATAATCTCTGCCAGAATAAACAGGAAAAAACTTGGAAACGCAGCATAGATAATGGCTGCAATGGCATGGGTAAATGCTGAGATTATCAAAGAGGTTTTTCTCCCAAAATAATCTGCTATTGCTCCTGTAGGTATCTCCAAAAGAAAAACAGAGATCACAAAGATTGACTGGAGGATCATAATCTGAAAAAAACTGATCTTTCCCCACTGAAGGAAGAATGGAATCATGACACCTGCTATGAAATGGAGATTCCTCAGGAATTGAAAAGCATACATTAATTTGATATTATTCTGGTATGATTGCATAGGTGTATGACGTTTTGTTTGGTATTTAAATCTTGCTTCTTCACCACCACAAACCTTTTATACTTAGTTCACTACTATATTCTAGAGAGGTGATTACTATGAAGACAGGTGTTAAGGTTTTCGACGCTATGACTCATCAACCCATTGTTATGAAACCTGGGGATACATTGGTGGATTGTGCCAAGAAAATGGCCAGCCATAGAATTTCTGCTGTGTTGTTTAAAGAAGGAGCTAACCTCTCTGGGATTTTAACTGATAAAGATATTGTAAGAAAACTCGTTGCCGAGAATAAGAATCCCTTAACCCTCAAAGCCAAAGAGGTTATGCATACTGATGTGCATACTATTGGGCCTGAGGAGGATATCTTTGATGCTTTGAAAAAAATGGGTACTTATGATGTTAATCATCTTCCTGTTATGGATGGGAGAAAGATGGTAGGATTATTAACTGTAAAAGATATTCTTAAGATTGAACCTCAACTTTTTGAAATACTTGTGGATAAATTTGAGATTAGGGAAGAGGAGAGGAAGATTGAAGGTTTTGCTAAGAAGGCTGATGAAGAGTCGATTGTTTCTTGAATTGGATCTTAAAGAAAGGTTTTTTTAATCTTGGCTAAACCACCCATTATGCTACCATGTATAGACTGCCCACCCCGACCGGTGATATGTTTTTTGCTATTTATGTGTGCTACTCATCTTGGTAGAACCTCCCCTCCCAAAGCAAAACGTTTTTAAACAATTCATGACCTTTCTGTTTCTAATGCGGAGGTAACAAAGCCTGGAGCGTTTACGTGGGCAATCAAATGTGCAGGACTTAAGTCGACACTCATGATTCAATGAGTAAGTCAGATATCCTGTCGGTTAGTCCGTTCGTGGGTTCAAATCCCTCCCTCCGCATCATTTTTTATTCTTTATTTTTCTTAAAAAGTATTAAATACCCTTAGTTATAATAAGTTGTTATGAAAGCGCTCCTCCCAATCTTCGGCTCTAAACTTAAAGTAATGGAGATTCTTGCATTGCTAGAGGATGCAAAACCAGTAGTAAGGCAGGGATTTTACGCAAATGAATTGCCTAATGTGATTGCTTTTTGTGAGCAACATAAACTTCATATTTTAACCTCTGCTTGGAAAGTAGCTGTTGCTGATCATAGAGCTGAGTTTTCCAATAAAGGTGTGAGGGTTCCTTTGAGTGATCCTAGCAATGGGATGCTTTTTGTTTACATCTCAAAAGAGAGTGAGAAAGCAGCCTATGCTAAGTTATCAGAGGATCAACAAAATCATTATCATTTAGGGCTAAGTCTTGGCTATCCAGAGTGCTGCTGCAAGTTTTTTATCCATTATGAGCCAGAAAGGGCGCAGTTGGATAATAATTATGAAGAGCCTGTTCTGCAAAACTCTCCGAATGATCAATATCCATATCTCAACAACATTTTTCTAAGGCATAATGATCTTGCTTTGATTTCTCACTTTCCTTGTAATCTAGGTTGTGGGCCGAGTCAGCAGATTGCCCATAAAAATCAGGAGATTTTCACTAAGTATGATCCAGAGGGCGTTCAGGCTGTGATCGCAGGATTAAAAGGAACTCATACCATCCATTCTAGGGTTATTACTTTTGACTAGAAGATGCTGTTCATCCAGGGGATGACTACCTCTAAGAAATAATCCTTGCCAAGTATTAAAATAGAGTATTTTATTATTCTGCCAATTGTTGTGTAAACCATGAATTTTTTAAAGGAGTATCGTGTTGACCCTACAATAAGGGCATACAATTGCGAAGGAAAGATGATGATGGCATTGCCAAAGATGATGATGGCTGCGCCAAAGTTATTATTTAATGCTTCAAGTTTATCATAACTCTTTCTCATCAAGGTTCTTAAAACTCCTTTGCCGAATACGTATCCAAAAAAATAATCAAATGCCATGCCAACTAAGGAGCCTACAGTAGATATTAGGATAAGTAGGAGAGTATTGTAGCCTAACAGCGAATAATAGATAAATATTAATTCTATAGGAAGCATAATGAAGAATAATGAACCAAATGCATTTGCATAGAACAAACCCGGCAAGCTTCTATCATCTATCTGGTAGTTTATGTGCTGGTAAAAACTCCAGACTGCAGGATGCTCTTGGAGTATGGGTATAAAGTAGGATTTATTGTAATAGAGAAGGTAGAGGAACAGAATGAATATTATGAAGAGGACAACTTTTGCACTTACCCCTTTTTTCTCTGTTCCTTTCTTAAACAGGGCCATAAGGCTTAATTCAATTGCTTGGCTTAAATAGTTTTTGTAAATTTTTCTGGGATTAGGCCACCCACCATGCTACCCTGTATAGACTGCCCACCCCTACCTAGGATCTATTTTACACTATTTATGGATACTATTCTTTCTGGTAAAGCCTCCCCTTATCCGTAACATTTAAAAACAAAGCCTAGTTTTTCTTTTTTAATGAAAAGAAGCTCAAGGCGCTGGAAAAAGAAGAATCAGATGAGATGGAAGTGGCAAAGAAAGCGCATTAAGAAGGAAAAGAAGCGAAGACAAGGTAGGAAATAGCTTAAACTAGTTGTATTACTATTGTTAAAATATTACCATAAACTACTGCGAATAGGAATGAAAACAAAAATGAGGGAGTAAATGGGATTCCTTGTTTTACTAAAACTTTCTTTATCTGCAATTTTTTGAGTAGATTAATCTGTTCTAGTGAAATTCCGAGGTCTTTTTTGCTAGCAATAACCCTCTTGCCTTTTTTAACATCTTCTGCAATCCAATCACCTTCTGTGAGTTTGCTTGTTGGGGTTTGTTTGTACATGCATATCTCTTCTACTGATTTTATGAAAAAATAGAGATAGAGCATGAAGTAGAGGAGAATAACTGTGCTGACAAGCAGAAGTTTGGTGGCATTATCCTTTACTATGAAAACGCTTATGATTGCTATGGTGGATAGAGAAAGACATGTTATTCTTATCCTGAATTGTGTTTTCTCGTGCATAATCTCACGAAATCTCTTAAAAAACTTTGAAAAATCTCTCAAGGCAAGGCCTAGACTCCATAATAATCCGTATATTGCTCCTATGAAGAGTATTGCCAGGAGGAAAGAGACAAATAATCCTTCAAATTTAAGGTTGAATCCGATAAGGGCACCTAGGCCCATGAGCATTTTAGCGTCTCCTCCTCCCCATTGTCCTGTGTAGAACATGATTAGGGCAATGATGAATGTTATGGCAAAGCCTAACATGCTGTATAGGATGAGTTTTGGGTGCCATTGGACAATAGAAAACATGCCATTGATGACAAATCCTGCTATTATTAAGCCATAATTCAGCCAATCAGGAACTTCTCTTGTTTTCAAATCCGAAATAGATGCAATTATTAAAGCAAGAAAACAGAGGGAGATTACAATAATTGACATAATGTCCATAAGAACAGGATATTACTGCAACTTTTTATATGTTTGTATCGGGATCTATGTATTGTGTGTTGATCATTAATTATCAGCTTCTTTTGGCATTAATATTGGGATTCCTTTCTTAACAGGGTATGATTGCTCACATTTACTGCAAATTAGCTCATTTTTTTCTGTATTGTAAGAAAGATCTGCCTTACATGTTGGACAGGCCAGGATTTGGATTAACTCCTCTGGTATTGTATGTGTCATTTTGTATTTGAATCTTTCAAAGTTTAAATATCTTGCTGATTCAATAAAATCCGAGAAATAGCTTCACTGGTTGGGTGAACATTTTGTCATCTCGGATTTTAAGAAGTGAAGTTAGACAATTCCATCCAAATATGGGGGGTCTAACTTCAATTTATTAATTACTATACTGAAATTAATTAATTAAATTCTCTAAATATACCTTTATCGTCTAATTAAAAGGAAAAGTTTATATATAACTTATGCGTTTCATTTATAAATTTATTGTAATTATTAGTCGATAGATATGTCAGAAATTTACAACCAATCACAGATTGACTGTAAATTTTTGATCATGATCAAAAACCACCCAGATGGATTCAGTCATCAAGCGAAGCTTGTCATGCCCTCCATCTTTGATGAGTGGTTTTTGACATGTTGGGGGAAGTGTTAGTCAGAGGCGATATGCATGAGCTATGTAAAAAAATGCCCTGAGTGCGGGAGTATAAATCTATTTCACAATAGAGAGAAGGGTGAAGTTATTTGTAAAGATTGTGGTCTTGTTCTAGAGGACAAAATGGTAGATTTCTCTCAGGAATGGAGAGAGTTTGATTCTGATAGTGGTGACAAAAAAAGGAGAACAGGCGCTCCTATGACCTATACTCAATTTGATCAGGGTTTAGGAACCGAGGTGGGTGCAAGCTCTGATTTACATTCTTTAGGCGGAAAAGATAGGAG
>JASMFX010000046.1 GCA_030751555.1 Candidatus Woesearchaeota archaeon
AAAAAAAATTAAACCTAAAAGAGAGCATAGGCTCCTCACTAAAAAAAGCTGACCTCTCACCTATAATCAGCATAGCTCTTCAAATTAGCAACCTCTACAAGCTTCTTAAAACACAAGAAACCTATCTAGAGCAATGCATGAATCGTTATTGTCCTAACATCACAGCTATAACCGGTTCCCTCATCGGAGCAAAGCTTCTCAATCAGGCAGGTTCCCTAAAGCACCTATCTGAATTTCCTTCCTCAACAATACAACTCCTTGGAGCAGAGAAAGCCCTTTTCAGACACCTAAAAACAGGTGCAAATAGTCCAAGGTATGGTTTTTTACATGAACATCCATTGCTTGCGAAAAGCAAAAAAAAGATTCAAGGAAAAGTTGCCAGGGCACTTGCCGATAAGATAGCCATAGCAGCCAAGGTGGATTACTTCAAAGGAAAGCCTATCGGAGAAAAACTAAGAAAAAGTCTAGAGGCAAAATTCAAATGAAAGAAGAAATCATGGATCTCGTAGATGAAAATGACAATGTGATAGGTCAATCTCCAAGATCTGAAATTAGAGAAAAAAGATTGCTCCATAGAGGTGTTGTTATAGTAATAACAAACAAAGAAGGAAAGCTCTTAATGCAAAAACGTTCTATGAGTAAAAAGATCTTCCCTGGAAAATGGGGCTTTGCTGCTGGAGGAGGGGTTGACAAAGGAGAGTCATACGAATCTGCTGCCAATCGAGAGTTAGAAGAAGAAATTGGAATTAATACCCAATTAACTAAAATCGCACCAATAAGGTATAAAGATGAAACACTAAACCATATCTTTATGATGTTTCATGCTGTCCATGAAGGCCCTTTTGTAATGAATGAAATCGAAATATCTGAATTAAAGTTTATGACTAATAAGGAAATTGAAGACCTCATTAAGAATAATCTTCTTTGTGCAGATGATATTCCTGTTTTTAAAAAATTCATTGAACATACAAAATGAAAAAATCAAAAATATTTGAAGTATACGAAGACAGAGGTAGGTTCTTTACCAAAAACAAAGTCCCTGGTCAACAAGTATACGATGAAATCCTAAGGAAGGACAAGGGAGAGGAATTTCGTGAGTGGAACCCATACAGATCCAAAATTTGCAGTGCGCTAAAAAAAGGAACGCAAAATATTTTTATTCGCAACGATTCAATCATACTCTATCTCGGAGCATCTACAGGCACTACTGTATCCCACCTTTCAGATATGCTTACAAACGGTTTTATCTTTGCTGTTGATCTCGCACCAAGGGTTCTCCGTGATCTCTATTTCTTAGCTGAAACACGAACAAACATTGCGCCTATTTTGGCAGATGCCTCTAAACCAGAATCATACATTGAAAGAATCTCAGCAGTTGACATCATTTTCCAGGATATTGCCCAAAAAAACCAAGTAGAGATCTTCCTAAAAAACATCAACTCTTTTTTAGTTTCCAATGGCTACGCAATAATAGCTGTAAAAGCTCGATCAATAGATGTCACAGCCCAGCCAAAAAAGATCTTCAACCAGGTAAAGGCTCAACTAGAAGAATCCTTGACAATTATTGACACAAAAGATCTCTCCCCTTTTCAAAAGGACCATATACTCTACATATGTAAAAAGAAGGATTAGAATTGTTATATCAACACTGGCGATACTTGACGAGTTTGCTTTTTCCGGCCGCAATATTATCTTACAAATTTTGTTTCTGAACACCTTTCACATAACACAGACTCTCCAATTAAATTGGCGAGTCTGTGGGATCTTAAATTCGAGCCTGTATACCTAAGCTAAAGCATAGGGTTTTAGACTCGAATTTAAGATAATTTTTCCTATCTCCCCTTACCCAGGTACGGGGAGATAGGAAAAATCAGACTATTCTAGAAGCAGTCAGAATGTCCAAATGGCATGCACGAAAAAAGATAACTTAACCCTCAGAACGAAAATATTATAAACTCCCCTCCATAGCAATCCATTATGAAACATGGTCAAATCATCATTGTAGTGTTTTCTCTTCTTGTTCTTGGATCACTAGCATTTTTAGAAACCCGTCTTAACGTTCTCCAACCACCCAAACAGGAAACCTTTGTGGCGATGAACCATCCCAACGACTTCCAAAATGAGGATGAAGGGACTTTTTCCATGAACATCAACATCGGGTACGATACGTTAGAGCACCACTTTGGATTTATTCCTGATAACCTCATTATTTTTAATTCTAAAAAAATTCAGGGCCTACGGCTCCTCTATAACCTAGAGGATAAGATCATGACCGGTGGTCTACCTTCCCTCAAGTCTTCGGCCTTCGAATTATTTGACAAACAAAACCACAACATTATCTATACCTTCAAAAAGAATATTGGGCAAAAGTTCATAGTAGATGGAACAGATATTGGAGTAGGTCCCTATGATCCCACAAAGATCAGCAATCTCATTACAGGGAATGTAATCCTAGACATCTCAAATCCACCAACCGCAGACATTCCAGCAAACGTCGAAATCCTAGATCTTGCTCTCATTTAATCTGTAATTTAGGAAATATTTAAATACCAGTTCCTCTTCCTTATTCCTATGCGAACAATAAACTGTTGTTGCTAAATATTCTCATTGTTCTTATCAGATCTATAGGTGATTCTTATCGCAAATGCCATAATCGAAGACATAAAAGCAGTTCAAAAAAACGACCCAGCAGCCAAGAGTTTATTAGAGGTTCTGCTCTGCCATACCCCTCTCCATGCTATCATAGCCCATCGTTTTATCCACGAGCTGCACAAAGCAAACCTCAGAATCCTAGCAAGGTTCCTTTCCCAACTAAATCGATTTTTTACAGGCATTGAAATCCATCCAGGTGCAAGCATTGGAAAAGGGTTTTTCATTGATCACGGCATGGGCATTGTTATCGGAGAAACCACTACTATCGGCACCAACTGCCAGATGTTCCATGGCGTAACATTAGGAGGAACAGGCAAACACCAAGGAAAAAGGCACCCAACTATTGGAAATAATGTCTACATAGGCATGGGAGCAGTCCTCCTCGGCCCTGTCAAAGTAGGAAATAACGTAAAAATTGGAGCAAACACCTTTGTCGTGATGAAGGACATCCCGAATAATGTCACCGTCGTAGGCCAAAATCCCAAAATCATTAAGCTCAATGGCCAAAAAGTAGTCAGGGATCTAGAAAGAACAAACCACAAAGAATATATACTTTGACAAGGAGAGGATATTCATGACCTTAAAGATTTACAACACGTTAACGAGAAAAGTAGAAACCTTCAAGCCACTCAAGAAAGGTCACGTAGGAATATACGCTTGCGGCCCTACAGTCTATAATTTTGTCCATATTGGCAATCTAAGAGCATACATCTTCTTTGACTTGGTGAACAAGTACCTAAAATACAAAGGCTATAAAGTCAACTTAGTTTCCAATATAACAGATATCGAAGATAAAATCATACGAGATTCTCAAAAACAAGGAATCTCCTTAAAGCAATTCACAGAAAAGTACACAAAAGCATACATCGAAGATCTTAAAACACTGAACATCGATCTCCCGAACCAACTCCCTAAAGCCACAGATTACATAAATCAAATGGTGACTTTAACAAAAAAACTACTTGAAAAGGGTTATGCATACAAATCTGGTAAATCTTACTATTACAAAATTAAAGCTTTCAAAAACTATGGAAAGATTGCGCATCTGGATAACCTGGATCAGTTGATGAAAAATGCTGAAGGACGTCTTTCAGATGCTGATGAGTATGAAAAAGACGATGTCCGAGATTTTGCTTTATGGAAAGGATATGATAAAGAAGATGGAGAGGTTTTCTGGGAAACAGACCTTGGCAAAGGCAGGCCTGGCTGGCATATTGAGTGCTCTTGCATGTCTTCTGATCTTCTAGGAGATACATTTGACATCCACATAGGGGGAGTAGACCTCATTTTTCCACATCACACCAACGAAATTGCTCAGTCAGAGGCTGCTTCAGGTAAAAAATTCGTAAACTACTGGCTCCATAATGAGCACCTTCTTGTTGATGGGAAAAAAATGTCAAAGTCATTAGGTAACTTTTATACGTTAAGAGATTTACTAGACAAAGGCTACGACCCAAAATCCATACGCTACTTGTTATTATCAACACACTACCGTCAAAAACTTAATTTTACCTTCGAAACCCTAGACTCAGCTAAAGCCCCTATTGAGCGCCTCCAAGAGTTCGTAAGAAACCTCTCCCACATTAAGTCATCAAAAGACAACAAGAAGGTGCAGCCCCTCATCACAAAGGCAGAAAAAGAATTCGAAGCAAAACTAGACAATGATCTTAATATCTCTGAAGCACTAGCAGTTATCTTCGATTTCATAAGAGATATCAATAAGCTGGAGATATCCAAAAGTGACGCTAAGATCGTCATCTCCACCATCTTCAAGTTTAATGAGATTATCGGCGTTCTCGATAAGCCAAAAAAAGAAACCCTCCCTGCCACAATCAAAAAGCTCATCGATGATAGAGAACAGGCAAGAAAGAACAAAGACTTTGAAAAAGCAGACAAACTCAGAGATGAATTAAAAAACAAAGGCATTGAATTAGATGACGCACCTGAAGGGGTTAGGTGGAAAAAAATAACTTAAGCTCTAGGAATTCTTTCTACATTTGCATACATAAGCATCAAAGCTAACTGCTCCAAAACCTTTTGGTCCTTTGGAAGATCTCCCCTACTCTTTCTTGTATGCGCCCATACCAAATAACGTGCGCTTCCATTATCTTCACTGCTTTTTACCACAGTAATGCTAAGATCCTCAGGAAATTTTTCAGCCATTTTCTTAGGATCCACTCCTCTAACATTCCCATCACCAGATGATTGGCAAAGTCTCTGCATTACCCCATAAGATCCAGCAGTTACAAAGTAGGTATCCCCTGCAGCGTCGACCCTTTTTACTCCCGGATTTCCTTTATTATCATGAAAAAAACCATTAGCATGTCCATTCCCATTTGACTTAGGCCCTCTCCTATAACCAGAATCCCTTCCAAAACTCATCTCTTCTTGCATTCCATCATTCCAGAATTTTCCAACTAATCCAGGATCATTTGCATAATTAGCCAAGGCAGCAGCTACACTCTTGTCTGTCACATATGCTTGATGCAAACTACTCATAACAGCTCTATGTTCTCTTGCCATTCGATTTTTCATCATTTCCCCCTTATATAATTTATAAGTATTAAAATAAAGCTTTCCAATCATTTATAAAATCTTCGATTCCAACAAGAACAAAGTATGAAATTCGTACTACTCAATCTCTAATTCATGAGAAAATTCAACTTCACTGTCCTTATTCAACTCCTCATACTCAATAGTTTCAACACCTGCAGCCCCTCGTATATCCTCTGATACAAGCTCAAAATCCTCAGATGCAATCTTTGCCTGCAATTTCATATACTTTACAGGTGTTTTCAAGGATAGATTCTTCTCAGTTTTCGCCTTCCGGGCATTTCCAACAGCATACAAAACCAACCCCCCAATCCTCTCAGCTTCTTCATCCTCAAGAATTGCCTCAGGCCACAAACTATTGTGAATGCTTTTCTTGCCTTCCTTCTCAGCATAATAAAGATGATAGATCTCTTCAGTAATATGAGGCATAATCGGTGCAAACATTTTGAGAATAGCAAGAAGACCATGATACAACCCATATTGAGCTGATTTCCGCTGAGGCTCCCCTCTTTTGTCTGGATTATAGAGCCTATCCTTAACAATCTCCAGATAATTATCGCAAAAACTATGCCAGAAAAAAGTCTCTACCTCTAACTTAGTTTTAGAATATTCATAATTATCAAAAGACTCAGTAGAGCTTTTAATAATTTTTGAGAGGCTGCTCAAAAACCACTTATCAATAACCTCCAACTCTATTTTCTTATCTTTATAATCTTCTAAATGCATAAAGCAAAACCTCGAGGCATTCCAAAGCTTGGTAATCAATTTTTGACCAGTAACGAGATCCTTCTCCTGAAACGGCAGATCATCCCCTAATTTGCTCCCAGCAGACCAGAACCGCAAAGCATCTGCACTATATTTCTCTATCATCACCTGAGGTTCAACAATATTTCCCTTTGACTTTGACATTTTCTTTCCATGAGGATCTAATGCCCATCCAGATATCATGACATCTTTCCAAGGCAATGCATTTTCATGCAAATGACTCCTAACAACAGTATTGAAAAGCCAAAAAGTAATAATATCATGAGCCTGTGGCCTTAAATCCATCGGCAATAATTTCTTAAAAATACTCTTGCCCTTAAACAACTCAGCAGCAATACGGGGAGTTAAAGAACTAGTAGCCCAGGTATCCATAATATCTTTTTCAGGAACCACATCATCCTTAGTATAGCCTTTTGGCAGATCCTTCAAAGGATCCACAGGGAGATCCTTTTCCGCTGCATAGATAGGATCCATAGTTTTCTTGTCATACCAAACAGGAAAAGGAATTCCCGAAAACCTCTGGCGACTAATACACCAATCCCACTGCAATCCTTTTATCCAATTATCAAATCTATTGCGCATATGCCCGGGGAACCAGTTCAACTCTTTTCCCCGTTTCAAAAAATCTTTTTTCAAATCCAAATACTTGATAAACCATTGCTCTGTTGCTACATACTCAATAGGCGCCCCACAACGATCGTGAACATTGGAAGTATGATTCATTGATTCTTTCTTTATCAATGCCTCTTTTTTCTCCAAATCCTCAATAGCTTGTTTTCGAGCCTCTTCAGAGTTCATTCCCTTATAAGGCCCCACATGATACTTACCTGAAAAATCCATTATGTTGATTGCCTTAACATCTGGGTGCCGTGCCATCCACTCAACACAATCCAACCCGCCATAAGTGCAATAATAAACAACTCCAGTTCCATACTCTGTTTTTGCTGATATATCATGTGTTATAGCCACTGGCAAATCAGCAAAACTTATACTAACCTTTTTCCCAACCAACTGCTTGCCTTTAAACGTATTAATTAAAGTAAGCGCAAACTCTCCCTTAAAAGTAGAAAAAGCATCCTTGCTAAGGATCCAAACCTCTCCATCCTTTCTTTTGGCTTTTACATAGTCTCCATTCTCATCAAGCGAGATACCAACACAGGAAGGATGCAACTCAGGTCGGGTCGTAGCATAAATAATATACTCTCCGCTGGCAACCTTGCCCTTAACATAAACAAGCTGTGTGGTTTTTTCAACATCTTCCATCTCAACCTGGGCAATTGCAGTCTGACACTGTGGACAAAAAGTAATAGGAGAAAATTTCCTCTCAACTCTTTTTTTCTTTACCAAATCTAAAAAAGCTGCTTGAGAAATTTTCCTAGAATGCTCATCTAACGTAGTATAAAAAATACTCCAATCACAGCTCATTCCAATATTTTTCCAGTCTTGGATATAAGCTGGTCGTAATTCCTTATCGAGAGTTTCCAAACAAAGCTTGACAAAGGCATCTCTCCCCATCTTTATAGCTTTAACACCCTTAATTTTCTCAATTAATCGTTCAGTAGGTAAACCATTATCATCAGTCCCAAAGGGATAAAACACATTAAATCCCTTCATTCGCTTATACCGAGCTATAAAATCTTCCTGAGAGTAACTAAATGCATGCCCAATATGCATTTTCCCACTTACAGTAGGGGGAGGTGTATCTATCGAAAACACTTTTGATCGTGATTTAGCATCAAATGCAAAAATCTTCTCTTTTTCCCAGTATTTCTGCCATTTTGGCTCTTCCTCTGCAGAATCGTATTTCTTAGGTTTTCCCATGAAATGTATGAAACTAGCCTTCTTTTTAAAAGTTGCTTATTCTTAGAGGTTTTACAACATACTAATGTCTGATACTCCTTTCTAGATTTTTGCCGCTATTTGCTACTTAACTTAATTCTTCTCCCCTTACCTGGGTACGGGGAGAAGAATTAAGAAGGGGATAAATTTATTCCTAAAAAGGGACAACAATATAGAAAAGTATATATACAACCTCCACTTTACTATTTACACAATGAAACTAAGTAAACTATTTGCGGATATGAATATGATTTACTTAGTTAGTAGAATTTCTTACAGCAGACAGTGGAAAGGATTTACATCCTACACCCATTGATCTCATTTTTTAAAGATAAGTTGATACTTATACCAAATTAAGAGTATACGACTATACAGTTTTCTCAGCTTATCTAAAAGGTGATACTCATGAAGATCTTATCAAAACTCTCAAAACAGGAAAAAGTGTATTCCGTGGTTGTTTCCCTAGTTACAGGAGGAAACGGAGCTATGCTTGTAAATGCCCTCAAAGTAAGAGGCTCACTCATCTTACCCATAGTCTCAATAGCTGTATCTGCATTCATGATCCAGCTCATCAAAAGAGATTTCGAAAAACAGGAGCTAGAGCACGCTCTCAACTTAAAATGACCGAGAGGAGGTGATGAAAATGCTGTAAAACAAAAAACACACAAACAA
>JASMFX010000047.1 GCA_030751555.1 Candidatus Woesearchaeota archaeon
TTTTTCCTCTCTCCCCGTACCTGGGTAAGGGGAGATAGGAAAAATTAGGCTGTTAGTGTGTGCCCGAAATTCATAAATGGGAAATAGGATCAGAATGTTGGGCGGCTGCGATTTGCATAACAAATTTGCCTATGTTGTTAAACAAAAACATTTATAAACACTCCTTTAATCCTCAATAGCATGGCAACACAAACTGTTGAAGCATTAGTGGCTGGTGGAAAAGCAAGCGCTGCTCCACCGTTAGGACCAGCTTTAGGGCCACTAGGTTTGAATATTGGTGAAGTTATTAATTCTATTAATGAGAAAACCAAGAATTTTGATGGGATGCAGGTGCCTATAAAACTTAAAGTTAATACTGACACTAAAGAATATGATATTGAGGTGGGAACCCCTCCTGTTAGCGCTTTGATTAAGAAAGAGGCAGGTGTTGAAAAAGGATCTGGAAATCCCAATACTGATCATATTGCTGACCTTTTGATTGAGCAGATCATAAAGATATCCAAAATGAAGGAAGAATCCTTAATGGGTATAAATCTTAAAGCTAATGTCAAGCAGGTGATAGGGACCTGTAATTCAATGGGGATTCTTGTGGAAGGAGTGCCTGCTGTTGATGCTATTAAACAGGTAAATGAAGGAAAGTTTGATGAAGAGATTAAATTAGAGAAGACAGAGTTGAGTGAGGAAGAAAAGAAGAAATTAGAAGAAGAGAAAAAGAAGCTAGCAGCTGAGATTGAAAAGAGAAGGAAGAAATTTGAATCCCTTGCCAAGAAAATTATCGATACAAGTAAGGGCAAAAGCCGTGGCGAGATTAAGACAAAGCTGGTTGAAGCTAAGGTTCCTCTTGAGCTTATTGAAGAACTCTTGCCTGTTGAGGGCGCTGCTGAAGGAGAAAAGCCTGCTGAGGGAGAGGTAGCAAAGGCAGAGGAGACTCCAGAAGAAGAGAAAAAAGAATAGCGTAATCTTTAAATAGTTCTTTTATTTTAATGCATTTATGTCTAGGAAAGGTGCTGCGTTTTTTGTGATTTCTTTTGTTGTTCTTATATTGTTTTTTCTACAGGGAAATGAGGTCTTCCAATGAAAGATCATGATTCAAAACACCTTGCATGGCTGGTCTCGCTTGCATTAGTTGTTATTGTAGGAGGGGTTGTCTTTAATACTGTTCCTGGAGAAGATAGTAATGAGGTCACTGGAGCTTTTTGGTTGGCTGATTGGTTAAGCGGGTTAATTGGAAGGGCTCATAGCATCTGTCAGGAGTGCAAATTCGTGGGGACTGAACAAGAAGGATATTACTGCAATGAAGAGGTAATTGAATTAAAGAAATGCGCTGCAGGTTTTCAAAGGGCTTGTTATAGCTGTTGGGATGGTTCTGACAAGTGTGACGGCACAAAAGAAGGTCCTTGTACTGTTATTACTGAATGGAAAGCTAAAGGAGAAGCTTTTTGCGCTGGGAAGGCAAGTGAAACTGGTAAAGTTGGGGTTAAGAAGGTAAAGCCACTTTGGCGATGTGATCGGGAATAGTTAGATTTGATCTGTCCTTTTGTATTCTAATTTCAGGTTTTCTAAAATCTCTTTAACCTTTTGTTTCTGAGAACTCAAACCATTCCAATCCAAGAGAATAAAATCAACTTTTCCTGGTGTTTTTTCAATTGCTTGTTTTAAGAGATCTTCATTCAATGCTTCTAGATGATACTTTGGGCAGACATGGCTGATAGCGATGTCATGTTTTTCCACGACTTTATTGAATTGGCTGCAGTAATGATTTCCTCCTATACAGATTGCTATTTTTTGTGGTGGAAGTTCTGGTGATGAAGTAATATTGAGAATTGTTTCAGCTAAAACAGATCCTGCTTCTTTGTCTTTCCATTGTTCTTCTCCACTCCCAATCTCAATGAACATAACCGGTGTATTTAACTCAGGGCCGTGATGGGTTGCTTCCATGGTAACATCAAAGCCTTCTGGACCAAGTTCTTTTAACTTGAGATATACTTTTTTGAGGATTGATGGGTTGGTTGGACAGAGAGTAGCATCTTTCCCGCCATACTCTGCCTTGCTCCAATTGCCTGGGAAATGGCAGCATAAAGTAGGTTTTCCTGATTCAGATTTATGTCTTGTAGCAAATATTAACATATCTGCTTTAATTCTTTTATCGAGGTGTTCTGATAGGATTGTTTCAGTTTCTAATGTGTAGAGTTTAAGATTGTTTTTTTCATAGATAGGGGTGTTGTCAAAACTTTCTTGTGTTTCAGAAAATCCTTTTTCTAGCAAAGCATCTTTAATTGTTAAGCCAGCTATGTCTTTCTGAGAAACAATAATTGCAAACTGCATTTACTTGCCCAGCATTAATTTTTCTTCATTCCACTCCTGGGTTGAATGGACTTTCATTGTGCAGAACTTCTTATTATCCCAATAGACATTGCACTTATCTTTAAACTCATCAAACTTTATGCAGTGCTTGCAGCAATGCTCATCATTGAGTTTATGTGATGCTGGAGGGTCATTTTTTGCCATAATGATCTTTTATGATTAGTAGTATAAAAGTTTTTCTATGGTAAGGGTTATATATCAGTTATCCTCTAGATTTCCTATGCCTTCATTAGACTTTATCGCAAACATTGGAATCGCTGTTCTAGGCTTAATAGCTATTATTTTAGTTGCTCGAAAGAACAAGTGGGGTTTTGTTGTGGGTTTAGCAAGCCAGCCGTTTTGGTTGCTTACCTCATTTTTGAATAAGCAATGGGGAGTGTTTTTTTTGAGTGTGGTTTATACTGGTGTGTGGATCTATGGAATCTATGAGTGGTTCTACAAGAAAGAGATTAAATAAGATCTGCCATCCAGTCAAATTTATATTCTTGGATTGTGGGGACTGGAGATAAAGTGTATACTAATGAGAAATCACAGATTAGAGAACGTTAATAATTTCTTTCCATTATCGAAAAATTTCCGATTTTGGCGTCTAAAACCGGAAATTTTTACCACAACCACCGGACAAGTGTGCGTAAGCCTTAATAAGGTATAGTGTTTACTTTTAGAAGTTGAATTAAAATGAAATCAAAAGATAAAGCACTTGTTGTGTTTCAAGGTAAAGATATAAGAAGAATATGGTATAAAGAGGAATGGTGGTTTTCTGTAGTTGATGTAGTAGCAGTCTTAACAGATCAAAATGATTACCAGACATCAAGAAAATACTGGAACAAACTAAGCCAGAGACTACGAGATGAAGGTAGTGAAGTGGTGACAAATTGTCACCAGTTGAAATTACTAGCAGAAGATGGAAAACTTAGGGAAACAGACTGTGCAAATACCAAAACAATGTTTCGAATAATCCAATCCATTCCCTCAAAAAAAGCAGAACCCTTCAAACAATGGCTGGCAAAAGTAGGATATGAACGAGTGCAAGAGATAGAGAATCCTGAATTAGCTCAGGATAGAGTAAAGAAATATTATGAATTAAAGGGGTATCCTAAGGATTGGATTGACAAAAGATTAAGAGGTATTGCAATAAGGCAAGAATTAACTGATGAATGGAAGCAAAGAAATGTTGGAGGTGGAAAGGAGTTTTCTATACTCACAAATGAAATTTCAAAGGCTACTTTTGATAAAACCATCAAACAATACAAGGATTTCAAGGGATTAGTAACTAAGAATCAGAACCTAAGAGATAATATGACTGATTGGGAATTAATTCTCACTATGGTGGGTGAGAAATCCACAACAGATATTACTGATGCTAAAGATTCTCAAGGATTTAATGAGTGCAAGGATTCAGCAGTTGAAGGTGGAACAATAGCAAAACATACTCGGGAAGAGATTGAAGAGAAAACAGGAAAGAAGATTGTTTCTAAGGAGAATTATGTTGGATTGACAGGGAAGAAAATGATTAAGGATGAGGTTAATCCACAACAATAGTATTTACTTTCTCCAATCCACAGAAATCAGTTTTGAAGTTGTATGCTCCTGCATTGAGGAAAATAATCTTATCTCCTTTTTTTGGGTCTTTTAGGTAGACTCTGTATCTGAAAATATCTAGAGAACAGGGGGTTGAGCCTTTAATAGTGAAGGCTTCTCCTGTATCTTCAAGTTCGTTCTCTACTGCTAGTCTAATATGTGCTCCAAAGGTGTCAATGGCTGTATTATAGACAGAGCAATCTACGATAATGTTGTTTTTGTAGATGTTTTTGATCTCTGTCTCTAGTTTTATGCATGGAGCAGATAAGAATCTGCCTGGCTCTAAGATCAATTGAATCTCTTTCTGGATTAAAATCTCTTTTAGTTTGGTAATCTCAGCAAAGATAGGTTCTAGAGCTGGTCTTGAGTTTTTATACTCAACTGGAAAGCCTCCGCCAATATTTAAAATATCAATCGCATCCCATGTTGTCTCAGATAAAGATTCATTTAGTTCATCTTTTAATGACCACTCGCTAATGTTTTGTGTTTTCCTATGAAAATGGATCCCTAGTTTTGTTATGAGGGGATTCTTTTTTAAGAGTGGGATGTTGTTATTAATCTCATCAGCTAGCATGCCAAAGACAAAGTGCTTTCCAGTGTGGACTGTGTTTTCCTGGAGGCGCATTCTGAGTAAAAGTTGGATTTTTGTATTGTTCTGCTCAATGTAGTTTATGAGTGTTTTGAGATCAGCTTCATTATCTACTACGAATTTGTTAATCCCCTGAGCGAAAAGATCTTGAAGTTCTTTATCATCCCAGGCTTGGGCAAAAAACCAGACTCTGTTTTTATCTTTAATATTTTTGAGTAATTCATGGGAATGTAAGCTAAAAAAGCAGTTGCTTGTCGATTCCAGTAGCTTTCCCACTTCTGGATTGGTTTTAAAGCTGAAAGAAACTAGGCCAAATGATTCTACTTTTTTATATTGTTCTTCTAGTTTTGCTTTGGATAGGATGAATCTAGCTGTTGAATACATTTACTCACCTTTTACTAATCCTTCATCAGATAATTTATCTAATGCAGCCATAATTAATAGTGGGAATGTAATAGTTACATCGCCTTTTACTGTTGCAACATCTGAGTCATCCTTTACCTTTCCCCAACTCTTAGCTTCCTCTGTTGTAGCGCCTGACATGCTTCCAGAGGTAGGAGATGCTGTTGTTAGATATACAGCATAATCCAAACCACCATTTAGCAAACAGGCAAATATTGCATGGTGCTTTGAGACAGATCCTCCTAGTGAGATAACCCCTTTTTTCTCATCCTGGCTTGTTGATAAAAGGATTGATTTGAAGTCTTTGACAACATCGATGATAAAGTCATCATGTTTTTGCTGGAACATGTAGAGATGGAATCCTAGTGCGCCATCAGTTACAGCAGGGCAATAGATAGGAACATTGTTTTTTGTTGCTTGATAGAGGATGCTGTTTTTATCTTGGAGATATTCCCCAAATTCTGTGAAGAGTTCATTCACTGGCCAACGCTTTTGTTTTTCATAGGCTTTTTTGAGATACTCACTCATGATGTTTTCAAATTTGCCATAGCTTTCATTGGTAATATAGAGGTTTCCTACACGATTAACCCCTTTTTCATAGAGCTCGACATCATCAGATGCAAATTTTCCCACAATGAACTGTTCATTATGCGCCTTCATGATGTCTTCTTCGATTGCACCGACTGTTGTTACAACAATATCTACTAATCCTAACTTGATTAATTGCGCAAAAAGTCCTCTTAGTCCTGAAGTGACCATATTTGATGTAAAAGTAAGGTAGATCTTAGCTCCCTCTCGCTTCATTTTAAGGACTACGTCTAGAGCTTTGTTTAACTCAATGCTTTGAAAACCCACATCCTTGAATTTTTCCATTAATGTTTT